>JACZTW010000140.1 GCA_022573485.1 Planctomycetota bacterium | reverse complement strand
TCATCAAGGACCAGCCCGCTCATCTGCAGAAGATCCGCGGGATGCCATTGGACGGTGAGGAACGAAGCGTCTTTCGCGCCGATTACATTCGCCGGCGGCTCGCCGAGAACAACTGACCGGCGATCAGACTTCCCTCCCTCGAATACTTGGCAGATTCAACGAAGTAACCTTTGGCCACCGGCGGGCGCGACGACTCATCTCCCCCCATGCCCCGCCCTACTGGCACGGTCCCCACGAACCTAACAGGATCGCAAGGTCGGAAGCCCCGACCTCGCCGTCGCCATCCAAATCGGCTTCACATTCGGGACACGACCCCCAATTGCCCAGCAACAAGGCCAGGTCCGGCGCGCCGACGAAGCCATCACAATCGAAGTCCACCGGGCAGTCGTTCGGTGCGCTCGCGCACACACAGTCGAAACACTCATCGACCGTACATGCTTCGCCGTCATCACAATCTTCAGCGACGACGCAGCAATAACTCGTACCTGTCGTGCCCAGAAACTGAAGGCTGAGATTCTCCCCGACCTGGTCCTCACCGACGATGATCGTAATCGGCGCCGGTTCACCAATCACGCCTCCCTCGACGTGACTGAAACACCAGCCGGGCAGCGTCGGCGTCACCCTGCAGCTCCCAGCGGGAACGCCAGCAAGATCCCAGCCGCCCCACGGTCCCGCGGTTATGTCGCACGCGATGAACTCGTCGCCGCACTCCACGCAGACTTCGACGCCTGCCAGGCCGCTGGTAATCGGTGAATCTAGATCGGTGTACACCGCGCCGCCGATCGTAAAGCCATCCGCCAATGCCTGTGCATCGACAATCCAGCACCACGCGCAGAACACGACGAGATATGGCAGAATGAAACGCTTCATCGTGAGACCTCCGTCGGACTGGCGCGCCACGCGCACGGCCGATACGCTAAACTTCAAGCTCTTGACGGTCCGAGCACCTGGAAAAGAGGAATAGCATGTCGACACGCCACGGTCTCCAGAAGAACGAGCAACTATCCTACCGCTCAAGTATGTGACAATCCAGCCAGTGCGAAAAGATTACAACGGTCTCACGCAACACGTTAGAAAAGCGATAATCGGTGCCATGTCGAAGCTGACGCATACCGGCCGACGCCGTAATCGTCGCGAGTGAATGCAGTAAGTCAAGGCGAACATGTTTGCTCGTGATAGTGGGGCGCGGGGTTTCACTTGGCGTCATACTCGTTTCCGAGTACGCATGCGCGATAGGAATCACTGAACTGGCAATCCCCTCTCGGTTTGCACCGGTGAAGGACTTCGCGCAATGGACGCTCAACCAAAGAGTGCAGAGTGGGAGCACGGCGATGTCGGCTGCCCTGCTGCCGCAGGCAATCAGGGCGGCGATCTCGCACCCGCGCCGACAATCCCATCGCCGCAAGCACTTCATCCACAGGGGGATGCGTCTTTCCGAGAGGCCTCCGCATTCTGCTGATCCTTTCCCCGCCGTGAGTTATGCACAAATACGTAGCGTCGGCTGAGAGAGCGACGCTGATGCTCCTTTGTGCTAGTCGACATTTATGACCGATGGGCGCGCATACTTGTGATTTGTTGCAAGAACTTCAGGTTCCTCGGCCTGGGAGAAACTTCGCGGGCGCCATGCCCCGCATCCATATCTGCACGACCTGGCGCCTCCCCGGCGATCGGTAACGAGGATCCGCTCAACGATCGCGGGGCAAGTTATAGAAGTGGTACCTGCAGCGCGCACGCGGTGCGCACGGGACGAAGAAGGAAAG
The DNA here is from genome assembly GCA_022573485.1 of Planctomycetota bacterium. GTDB lineage: Bacteria > Planctomycetota > Phycisphaerae > UBA1845 > CAIVHJ01 > JACZTW01. The sequence continues at coordinate 7,849 of JACZTW010000140.1, read as the reverse complement.
AGAGAAAAGGGAACAGGGAATCGTCGAAAAGTCCAAACGTCCAAAATCCAAAGCCCAAAGGGAGAAGGGATCCAGGGGTCGAGGGATTGAGGAAGTGCGGAATGCGGATCGTACGATCAAAGCGGGGAGCGCCAGCGACCGATCAGGGTAGTGAGTGGGCAGTAGTCAATAGGCGATCGGCAGTATCCGCGGAGCGTTGGGCTGCTCTGGTTTAGCGGCGACCCGAAGGGGAGCACGTCTGAAATGCGGGATGCGGATTTCGGAATACGCAATGGGGAATGGCTGCGTTCTGAAGCTCGGCATCCGAAGCTCGAAGCCGGTGCGGCATGCCATGAACCACGGCCCACGAATCACGAGACATCAGCCACCAGAAAGCTCAGTGGCCAAACGAAGCCAACGGCGCGCAACGTCATGGGATGGATGCTGTTGGAGTCGGCTCTGCCATGAATGGGGCATGGTGTGCGGCAAGTGTGAACTCGGCAATGCGCGTCGGCCAAACTCTGTGCTTTGTCGTCGTGGTGACGGCGCGGTTGTGCGGCCACTTCGCAGTCTCTTCCGGTCGAACAGGGCAACGGACAGTGCCAGCCGCAGCAGTGGCAATACTGGAGTAGACTGCACTGAATGATGTTCTTGTTTTGATGTCGGTCGTTGGATATAGTGCGTGCTCTCACTGAAATCGTCTGAACGTTGTGCCTGCGGCAGTGCAACCGCTTCGGTGCCTTGGCCTTACACAGGAATAACAGTGGCTGCTGGGAACTACAAAGAAACGGTCCTGACGCCCAAGACGGACTTTCCGATGCGGGCTGGGCTGGTCAAGAACGAGCCCAAGATGCAGGCACGCTGGGCCGAGCAAGGGATCTACCAGCGGATCCGCCATGCCCGCGCAGGCCAGCCCGTGTGGGTGCTGCACGACGGCCCGCCGTACGCCAACGGTGATATCCACATGGGCCACGTGCTCAACAAAGTGCTCAAGGACATCGTCGTCAAGCTCAAGACTATGGAAGGGCTCGACTCGCCCTATGTCCCCGGCTGGGACTGCCACGGGCTCCCGATCGAGCACCAAGTCATGACATCGCTGGGCGACAAACTGCGCGACATGGCGCCGCTCGAGATTCGCAAGCTGTGCCGCAAACACGCTGAGAAATTCATCGAGGTGCAGAGCCAGCAGTTTCAGCAACTGGGAGTCTTCGGCCAGTTTGACAAGCCGTACCTCACCATGTCGCCGCAATATGAGGCCGACACGCTCGAGGTGTTCGCCAAACTCGTTGAGCAGGACCTCGTCTACCGGCAACTCAAGCCCGTACATTGGTGCATCGACTGCGGCACGGCCCTAGCCGAGGCGGAACTCGAATACCAGGATCGCAAGGACACCAGCATCTTCGTGAACTTCCCCGTGACGGATGACACCCGCGCCAAGCTGGGCGATCTGCCGAAAGACGCTGCGGTCAGCTTTATGATTTGGACCACGACGCCCTGGACGCTCCCGGCGAACATGGCCATCGCCGTACACCCCGATTTTCAATATCAGCTCGTGTCGTATTCGCTGAATGGCAAGCCGCAGGCGAGTGTTATCGCTGAAGGCTTGGTGGACTACGTGATGCAGGCCGGCGGCGTGTCTGACTTTCAGAGACTACAATCGTTCAAAGGCTCAGAACTCGTTGGCGGCTCGTACAACCACGCGTTCATTGATCGAACAAGTCCGATCCTGGCGGCTGACTATGTGACCCTGAAAGACGAGAAAGGCAATCCCACCGGCACCGGCTTGGTTCACACAGCCCCGGGCCACGGTGCGGATGACTACCACACAGGACAAGAGAACAACATCGAAATATACTCGCCCGTGCTGGATGACGGCACGTTCGACGACACCGTGCCTGACTGGATCCAAGGCAAGTCGGTCTGGGCAGGCAACAAGATTATCTGCGCGCATCTAGTGCAGACCGGCCATTTGTTCCATCAGAATGAGTTCGTGCATAGCTATCCGCATTGCTGGCGAAGCAAAACACCGACCGTGTTCCGCTGCACGGAGCAATGGTTTGTCTCGGTCGATAAGCAGCTTCCCACAACGAACCAGTCGCTCCGCAAGATGGCATTGGAGGCGTCGAAGTCGGTGCGGTGGATTCCCGAATGGGGCCGCACGCGGATCGAAAGCATGTTGAATTCGCGCCCGGACTGGTGCCTCAGTCGCCAGCGCGTGTGGGGCCTGCCGATCCCCGCCTTCTACGACAAGAACGGCGACAGCGTGATCTCACCACAGATTGTGCGGGCAGTGGCGGACCATTTCCGCAAGCACGGCAGCGATTCGTGGTTCACGGATTCGCCGGAGAAAATCCTCGGTGATTGTCCATTGCCGAACGGATTGAGTGCCGCCGACCTCAGCCCCGAGCATGACATCTTCGATGTGTGGTTCGAATCGGGCAGCAGTTGGGCGGCCGTCTGCCAGGCCCAGGGCTGGGACATGCCCGTCGAACTCTATCTGGAGGGCAGCGATCAGCATCGCGGCTGGTTCCAATTGTCGCTGCTGCCCGCGCTGGGCGCGATGCAGCAGGCGCCGTTTAAGACTGTGCTGACACACGGATTTATCGTCGATGATCACGGCCGAAAGATGAGCAAGTCGGCCGGCAACGTCGTTGATCCGCAAAAGGAAATCCAAAAGTACGGCACAGACGTCATCCGCCTATGGGTGGCGAGCATTGATTACCAGAATGATATCCGTTGCAGCGACGCACTGATCAGTTCTCTGCAAGACGAGTACCGCAAGGTCCGAAACACAATCCGTTTCCTGCTTGGCGCCATTCATGGTTTCGACCCTCAACAGGATGCGGTCGAGATCGACCAAAACTCGATTGACGCCTGGGCGCGCCTGCGGCTTCACCAACTGGTGCGGGACGTCAATCGGCTGTTTGGCGACTACGCGTTCTACAAAGTCTTCAAACGCATTCATGATTTCTGCAACCTGGATATGTCACAAGTTTACTTTGTGGCGCTCAAGGACCGCTTGTACTGTGACAAGGCCGATTCCCGCCGCCGCCGCCGATCACAGACCGTGCTCCACGAGATTGCCGATAATTTGATTCGTTTGATTGCCCCAATTCTGATCTACACAGCGGAGGAAGCGTGGGGCTACCTGCCGGCCAGGTCGGAAGACGTGGACAGTGTCCACCTTGCCCATTACCCCAAACCTGATCCAAAGGTATTCATCAAGCAAGTCGAGGAAGAATGGGATTTCATCCTCAAGCTGCGCGAAGATGCCATGCTGCAACTCGATACGCTCAAGCGCGAGCACGGCATGACCAACCCGCTTGACGCCCAGGCAGTCTATTACGTCAACGAAGCTCAGGAGCAGATGCTCGCGCGGCACGACGAGGAGCCGGCGGACGTGCTGGGCGTGGGGTCATACAAGACGACGCTGACCAACGAAGAACCCCGCATCGTCATCCAGGACGTACGTGACAAGTACGAAAAGTGCGCCCGCAGTTGGAAACGCCGGCCCGATGTCGGAGGCGATCCGGACTATCCAGACCTCAGCAAACGCGACGCAATGGTGATGGCCCAACTGGCACAAACCCAACAGCAACCCCAATGACAAAGTCACCTCTCAGTATCGCCGTGCTCATTTCCGGCGGCGGCACGACGCTGCAGAACTTCATCGATCTGCGCGACAGCGGCGAACTGCATGTTGACTTCAAGCTGGTAATCAGCTCCCGGCCAAGCGCCAAGGGCTTGCAGCGGGCGGCCGAGGCCGGCATCCCCACGATGGTGATCGAGCGCTCGGTCAATCCTGACGGCTTGTTCAGTAAGCAGATTACCGACGCTCTTCGCCAGGCGGACGTGGATCTCGTCTGCATGGGCGGTTTTCTGTCGATGTGGATCATTCCGCCGGAGTTCGAAGACCGAGTGATGAACATTCACCCTGCCCTGCTGCCCGGCTTCGGCGGCAAGGGTTTCTATGGCCGGCGCGTTCATGAGGCTGTGCTCGAAGCCGGATGCAAAGTCACCGGCTGCACCGTGCATTTCGTGGATAACATTTACGACAACGGCCCGATCATCCTCCAGAGGGCGGTCACTGTCCATGAAGACGACACGCCGGAAACACTCGCCAAACGCATTCGCAAATATGAGAAAGTCATCTACCCCGAAGCCATCCGACTCTTCGCCCAAAACCGCCTGTGCGTCGAAGGTCGCCGCGTGCGAATACTCGAATCGGGCAATTGAACATGTTGAGGATCCAACGAGCCGCGGGCTTCAGCCCGCGCGGACTCACCACGGGCGCGGCGTGCCCACTCACGGAGGATCCGCGTGGGCTAAAGCCCACGGCTCGGTGCGCTCACACCCTTGATCTCCGCCGCCTCAACACACGACTGGAAGAAGTGCAACAACTTCGGCCGGCCAATGTCCGCCATCTCATTCAGCGCTTCGTAGTGCCCCGCACTCGGTATCAGCCACAGCCCTTTCGGCTCATTGGCGCGATCGTACAAGTCCTGCGACATCTCCCAGGGGCAGATGCGATCCTCTTTGCCGTGCATCAGGAACAGCGGTGTCGGCGCCACGCGCTCGACGCAATCAATCGGATCCTGCCCGCGACTGATGCCCCACCTCACGATCAGCTTCGCGACGCCGCGCGTCAGCCAATGTTGCTTGAGCACCCAATGGACCTCTTCTCGATAGTCGCTGAAGGCCCCATCGACGGCGACGCCGGCCAGATCGTCGCGCTCGGCAGCCGCAACGATCGCAACCGCACCGCCCAGCGATTGCCCGAACAGCAGGATCCGCATCGGATCCGCATCCTCGCGGGCCAAAACGTAGTCGATCGCGGCATGGGCATCCAGTATTGTGCCGGTTCGCGTGACAGTCCCTTCGGATCCTCCAAAACCGCGATAGTCGAAGCACAACACGTGATACCCAGCGGCGGGCAGCCACGCCGTCTGCACAAAGTGGCCCGTGATGTTGCCAGCGTTGCCGTGAAAGTGGATCACCGTCCCCCGTGCGGAACCATCCGCCGGAAACCACCATGCGGAAAGTCGAACCCCATCGAGCGTCACGAACTCGACGGCATCATAGCGCAGACCGTGATTCTCGGGATTGTCGTATTGTTCACTCGACGGGCGATAGAACTGGGAATCGAAGAGCGCCATGAGTCTGGACCGTGAAGAGTGAAGCGTATCTCAGCAAGAGCACCTGAGCGTCGCTTCACGCTTCACGAGCGACGCTTCACGCTAGTACCCCGCTGCATGCCCATCCTTCCGCGACTCGGACGCACCATAGTACACGTCATTCCTAGCGTCATACATGATCGCCTGATACCCGCCGAACATACCCTTGCCGTCGTAGACGTGGTGGCCGAGGGTCTTGAGGTGTTGTACAGCCTCCGGCAAAATGCCGGATTCCAATGCCACGCGCCCGCCGTCGGTCATTTGCTCACCTGTCGGTTCACTGCTGCGGCCGTGATACCACCGGGCTGCGTCGCCGGCCTCTTGGAGGTTCATGCCAAAGTCGATGATGTTGCACACGATCTGCACATGGCCTTGCGGCTGCATGTCGCCGCCCATCACGCCGAAACTCATGAACGGCTTGCCGTCCTTCGTGATGAACGCGGGAATGATCGTGTGAAATGGACGCTTGCCCGGCTCGAAGACGTTGGGATGCCCTTCTTCGAGCGTGAACAACGCCCCGCGATCCTGAAAACAGAAGCCCAGACCGTCCGGCACCAGCCCCGAGCCGAAACCGCGATAATTGCTCTGGATCAAAGACACCATGTTGCGATCCTTATCCGCGACCGTCAGGTAGACAGTATCGCCCGCACTCAAACCCGGATTACCCGGCTCGACGGACCTAAGAACCTTCTTGGGATGGAACAACTTACGGCGCTCGGCTGCATATTTCTTCGAGATCAGCTCTGCGGTGGGCAATTTGCTGAACTCCGGATCGGCGTAGAAGCGAGCCCGGTCCTCGTATGCGATCTTCTTTGCTTCGATCATCAAGTGCAAGAAGTCGCCCGAGTTGTGGCCCATCGCCGACACGTCAAAATACTCCAGGATGTTGAGCATTTGCAGGGCCGCGATGCCCTGTCCGTTGGGCGGCAACTCCCACACGTCATAGCCACGGTAATTGGTCGACACTGGCTCGACCCAGGTCGAGGTGTGCGCCGCGAAATCCTCATATCGAATGAAACACCCGACGCGCTTGCAAAAGGCATCCATCGTCTTGGCGAGCGAACCCCGATAGAACGCATCGCGACCGTCCTTCGCGAGTGTTTCGTACGTCTGGGCCAGATCCGGATTGCGGAAGATTTCGCCTTTAGCAGGAGCTTTGTCGCCCGGCAGGTACGTGCTCGCAAAGTTTGGGTGTTCCTTCAGGCGATCGCCGAATTTCCAATAGTAGGCAATCAATTCGCTGAGCGGGAAACCTTCGCGAGCATACCGCGTCGCGGGCGCAAGTATTTCGCTCATCGGCAGTTTGCCGAATTTCTTGTGCAACTCGAACCAGCCGTCCACACATCCCGGCACCGAGACCGGCAGAGGTCCGAAATTCGGAATCTGCTCGAGGCCTTTGTCTTTGAAGTATTGCAACGTCAGGCTTTTGGGTGATCGGCCGCTGGCGTTCAGGCCGTAGAGTTTCTTGGTCTTGCTGTCCCACACAATGGCGAAGAGATCGCCGCCGATGCCGCTGCCGGTCGGCTCCATCAAGCCAAGCGTCGCATTGGCGGCGATGGCGGCGTCGACCGCGCTGCCGCCCTTTTTCAAAATGTCGATGGCGACCTGGGTGGCCAGCGGCTGGCTGGTGGCGACCATGCCGTGTTTGGCGATCACCTCGGAGCGCGTTGCGAATGACCTGCTGCTCATGCGATCACCGCCGTAAAGAGGGGAGCCGGAAAGCATCGTGATTACCATACAACCCAAAGCACGCAAGAAATATTGAGACATGACACGACCCTCGCATAAAGAGAAAGGCCCACGAAACCAATTCCGTGGGCCTGTAATATACATCCTTACGGGTAACCGTGTCTAACGCTTGGAGAACTGGAAGCGTTTGCGTGCTCCGGGCTGGCCGGGCTTCTTGCGTTCGACCTTGCGGCTGTCGCGGGTCAGATAACCGCCGTCACGGAGCAACTGCATGTAGTCGGGATTGGCGGCCATCAATGCCCGTCCCACACCCAGCACGATCGCGCCGGCCTGGCCGGTCGTCCCACCGCCGTTGACGTTCACATATACATCGACGCGCTTCGTCGTTTCCGTCGCCTCCAGGGCACTGACAACTAACTGACGATCTCGTTCGCTGGGAAAGTAATCCTTGATCTCACGCTTGTTGATAATGAACTTGCCATCGCCCGGCTTGAGGCGCACGCGCGCCACCGAGCGTTTGCGACGACCCAGACCCCAAAACCAGTGTTTCTTCGGGTCAGGTTGAGGAATCGTAGCGACGGCGACGGCGGGAACGTCTTCAGCCGCTGCCGCAGGCGTCGCCTCGGGCGCCGCTTCGGGCGGTGCTGTCGTTTCTTTTGTATCCGTTGTGTCTTCTTCTGCCACGAATCACTCCTGGAAAATCATACTTCAAGCGGTTTGGGTTGTTGGGCCTGATGAGGATGGTCGCTGTCCGCGTAGGCTTTGAGCTTGCTCAGCATATGGCGTCCCAGCGGGCTCTTGGGCAGCATGCGCTTGACCGCCAGCGTCAGCAAGAATTCCGGCTTTTCTTTGAAGATCTTCTCGCGCGGGGTCTGCCGCAGTCCGCCGGGATAGCCGCTGTACGTATCGTAAGTCGTCTGCTCAAGTTTCTTGCCGGAGACTTTGAGTTGTCGGCAGTTGGTCACCACCACAAAGTCGCCTGAATCCACGTGGGCCGTGTACGTCGG
>JACZTW010000139.1 GCA_022573485.1 Planctomycetota bacterium | reverse complement strand
CGTTCGCCCCAGGTGTCCTTCCACGCTGGTTCCATTCAGCTTGGCAAGCCACTCATTGATGAACACGTACCGCAAATCACGATCCAGAAAGCAGAGCCCGATCGGTGCCTCGAACAAGCCGTCGAGAACACTCCGCAGGCGACGTTCGCTCTCCCGCAAGGCCTCCTCCGTCTGCTTGATTTCGGTGATTTCGAGCACAATGGCACCGAGCATGAATGTTTCTGGCTCGTCCGCCGGAATTCTAAATTGAGAGCTTAAGAAGTGACGCGCAACGCCTGGTTGACTCGATACTTCCCCGCTGACTTCGGTGTTCAGGACCGGCTCGCCGGTTGTGAGTATCTCGCGATACAGGGCCTCAATTCCAGGCGCAATGTGAGGCACGACTTCTTGCATTGTCTTCCCAAGATGGTCGTCGACGCTTAACCCGTTGATCTTCGCCAGCGATTTGTTGATTTTCAGATATCGAAGCTGGTCGTCGAAAACGACCATGCCAACCGGTGCGGCTTCGAGGAACCCATTCAAGCGCGCCTCACTCACGCGTACCGCTCGCTCTGCCTGCTTGCGCTCCGTAATGTCACGGACATAAACCCAGTGGAATTCGCGCTCCTCGAACTGCACATAGTTCGTTGTGACCTCCACAGGGAACACCCGTCCCTGTTTTGTTCGGTGATGAGATTCAAAGGTCATGGAGCGCGCTTCCTTCATTTTGTTCCAGTGCTCCTCCAACAAGCCGTCTGAAAAGCCTGGATCGATATCAGGCACGGTCATGGACTGGAGTTCTTCCTGCGTGTAGCCCAGCGAACGGCAGGCCGCCTGGTTCACGTAGAGTATGCGGCCGTTCAGGCCGATCCAGTAGATAGGATCCGCGCTGTGGTCGATCGCAAACTGCTTCAAGCGCAACTCTTCCTCCGCCCGCTTGCGCTCAGTGATGTCCCTGACGACGCTGACGATGCCGATAGTTTTTCCCGCGTCGTTCTTCAAAAGAGAGACCGTGTGTTCGCTGGGGAATACTTCGCCGTTTTTCCTCTTGAGCTCAAATTCGAAGCACGCGGTTTCGCTGCGGTCGAAAGCCCTCTGGATTCGCTTTCCGAATTCCACGTAGTGGTCATGGTCGATGTGTAGAATCTCGGTAGAATTGTCGGCCAGCTCATCCTTCGAGTACCCGAACGTCCTCTCGGCCGCGGCATTGACATTAACAAGATGCCTGTCTGCGGTGATTACGAATACGCTCTCCTCCAGAGAGTTGAATATGTTGTGCATCCACAGTTCACTCTCGCGTAGGGCCGCCTCGGCCCGCTTACGATCGGTGATGTCGGAGAGGGCAATAATGACGTACGAGAGGTCCAAGTTCCCCGGGGTTCGAGGCGCCACCCATTGAAGAAGGCAGTCAATATGAGCGCCCCCGGACGTGCTCGCGGCGAACTCGGTTTCGAACCGACGCCGGCCCTCCCAGATGGCGATCAACTGTTCCGCAAAAGCTTGATTCGAGAATGCCGATCCCTTGTGCTCCCCGACATCCTTGAGGGGGGCGGAAAAAAGCTCCGCCATACTTCCCACGCCGAAGAGGCGCAGGGTTCCTTCGTTTACATCAATCACGCGTACGAGGCGAGCCGCCTCTTGAACCGCTTCCGGATGGTGCTGAAGATACTCGCCCAGGTCGCTCACTCCCGTCTTCCGCAGCTCCGCGATCCACTGCTGCAACGCGGAGAAATCTTCCTCCCACAGCGAAATGGGAGCTTGATGAAACAAATTCCGGTAGCGCTTCTCGCTCTTGCGCAACGCCGCCTCCGCGCTCTTCCGCTGGAGTACCAACAGCGCGGCGGCCCAAATCACGAACAAGGCCAGGAACCGATTGACCAGCACCATCCAAAAGATCCCGCCCGCGGCAGAGAAGAAATAGCCCAGCGCCGTGAGTGCCGTGCCGGTCGATGCAGCCAGATATGTATCGCGTCGTTTCGGCGACCACAGCGAAGCCAGTACGATGACGACATAGGGCACGCCGCTGGCCACGCCGAGCGGCAGCGAGAGATCGACGGCGAAGATTCCACCCGAAAGCACAATGCTCAGGACCAGTAGTCGAGTGTCGGTGAGTCGTGTTGTGTTCATGGCATCCAGTTCTAGTTTGCAGGTAAGACCGCGGCCGGTTTCCTAGAGTTCCCTGGTCCTGATCGCCGATCAACAATTGCATGAATCCCGATCGTTGCCTCGCGGCGGCCCGTGCGATGCAAGCACACTGCGGCAAGGCCGTACCTATTTTCCCTGACTCTGCCGGTAAATACCAATGCTCCGTTGCCGTGCTCGCTGGATTGCGGTATGTTTGACCAAATTGATGTACGTGGAGACCCCTATGATGAAATCTCTCTCATTGGCAGCGTGTTTGACGGCCACGGTTCTGGCCCTTCAGTCGGGATGCCAATCGACCCACAACGGACCGGCGGCGAGCCCGATGGTTGATGCGGCATCGGTGGATGCGCGGATCTTCGTCAGCGGCGCCGACTGACCGTTCTGAGGCCACAGTATCAAGCGCTCGGTCGAGCGTGTCGAACATGTCCAGGCGGTGAGCTTCAAACTCAAGACCGGCATTGCCAGCGTGGTTTTCAAGCCGAGCGGCAAGCCCGATTTCGCGTTGCTGTGGCGCGCGATCAAGGAAAGCGGATTCACGCCGGTCAAGATCGAATCGAATGGTGAAGTATACAAAGGCCCCGAGTAACGACATTGGGGGCGAAAGGCGGTAACACATGAAGACGGTACGGCTTGCGAGATGGATGAAGCTGCTCTTGGCCGGCGGCGTGGTGTTTCAAATCGGCGGATGCGTGGGGCCGAACCCGGGCTTCTTCATCGGCACCTCCGCCGCCAACGCCACGATCATGAACATTGTCAGCGCGCTCTTCAACAGCCTGTTACAGGGCGGATAATTCATGACGCACCTCCGACTGCGAAGTTTATGGGCGGGTGCGATTGCACTGGGGCTTTGCGCCCCCGTGATCGCCGGGCCGATCAACACCAACGCGGCACTGACCCCGAGAAAGGGCGGCGCGATCTTTCGCCTGCAGTATCGCTACACCGAGGCGGGTGCTGCCGGCAACATTATGCACGTCAATTCCTCGAGCGTGATCGGCACGTTCGTCTACGGCATCACGGAGGATCTGGCCGTCATCTTCAGCGCTCCGTACGTCAATCGCCAGGTCGATCGCGTGGTCCCGCGTTTCGGCCGCTCCGAGGCCGCGCACGACGGCGTGGGCGATTTGACTTTCATGCTCAAGTATCGCTTCTGGCAGCGCGACGACGCGCCGGGCCACACTATGCGCTGGGCGGTGCTGGGCGGAATGAACTTCCGCAGCGGCGATTCCGACTTCTCCAGCGACAGCTATGACCCGATCATCGGCACGGTCTTTACGATTCGCCGCGACGACTTGTTCTTTGATGTAGACCTCCTGTATCAGCTCAACACCGGCCGCGGGCGTTTCAGCGATGATGCCCTGCGCTACGACGCTTCGCTGGCGCTGCGGCTGTTCTCGGGCACGACCCAACGCGATATGGCCTGGGAGTTCAACGCTGTCGCCGAACTCAACGGTCGCTACGTCGTTAATGGCTCGCACGAGGTCTTCCTGTCGCCAGGCGTGCAGCTCGTTACCGATCAATTGATTCTGGAAACATCGATTCAGCTTCCCGTGATCCAGGATCTGCCCACAGGCCAACCCGAGACCAACTACCGCATCATCACAGGCCTGCGGTTTCAATGGTAACTCGCGTCGCCCGGCGCAACGCATGGTTTGACAGGCGCTTGCGACTGTGTTATCAATCTCACCCAGCTTGACCCGCATGGCCCCCGTGTGCTGAAGACACTGCTCGGCACGCGCCCTGGAGATTCGCATGGAGTTGCCCCGTCGCAAGCCTGACGACGTTTACCTTCCGGACGGCACATTGCAAGACACGATCGCAGCCTTTCGGCAGCGCACGGATTGTCACGATCTCCGCATCGCCATCGCTTACGCTTTCGACTTCCGCACCCGCATGCTGCCTTACTGGTACGTTGACAAGCGCATGGCTCCGTGCTCGGTGCGAACGCTGGGCGAAGTTCTTCACGCCTCCGGCTTCAAGCACATCCGCCTCGTCATGCAACAATGGACGCCGAACTTCAAACCCAGCAAAGCCGTCCTCGACGGCCGGCCTCTGGACATTTTGATGGTCTCCTCCATGCAGGTTCACGGCGAGCCGTCTTACGACTTGGTGCGCGACGCGCATCAACTCGGCGCCGATCGGCCTTTGATCCTGGCCGGCGGGCCAAAGGCTATTTACGAACCCACCGACTACTTCGAGCTTGAGCCCGGCGTCGGCGCTGATTGCGTCGTCACCGGCGAAGCGTTCGTCATGCTTGATTTGCTGAAGACGATTCTCGACGGCCGACAATCGGGAGACTCGGTCCGTGACGCGTTCGAGCGCACGCGACACGCCGGCGGATTGAAAGACACGCCGGGGCTGGTCTATCTGTCGCCCGAGGCCACGCCTGACAGACTCATCGCCGTCAATACCGGCGTGCAGCGTCTGCTCAGAGATCTGGACGAGTTGCCCATGCCCGACGCGGGCTATCGCATGATCGAACCGCCGCATCGCCGGCGCACGCTCGCCGATCGGCCTTGCTCGCCGAAGAAGGTCGGCAAGCTGTCGGTCATTTCTTCCGTCATCGCCACGCACGGCTGCAAGTTCAATTGCGACTATTGCCCGATCCCCGCCGTGAACCAGCGCACCTGGCGGCACAAGAGCCCGCAGCGCATGGCGGACGAGATTGCCCACATCTACGAGACTTTCGGCATCGTGGAGTTCTTCGGCACCGACGACAACTTCTTCAACAATCGCGAGACCGTCGTCGAGTTGTTCACCGCCATGGCGAACAAGCGGCTGTCCGACGGCACGCCGCTCGGCGAGCGCATCCGTTTCTACACCGAAGCCACCGAGTTTGACGTGCACAAGAACCAGGACATTCTGCCGCTGTGCAAGAAGGGCGGCATGAGCGCCATTTGGTTCGGCATCGAGGACATCACCGCTGAACTGATCAACAAAGGCCAGACCGAGGGCAAGACGGCCGAGCTGTTCAAACTGCTCAACACGCTCGGCATCGAGCCAATGGCCATGATGATGCACAACGACGGCCAACCCTTTCGCACGCCAAAAGGCGATCTGCGCGGCGTCGCCAATCAGGCCCGCTACCTCTTCGAGCAGGGCGCGGTGTCCTACCAATGCACCTATCTGGCCCCCGCCATCGGCACGCGAACCATCGAGCCCATGGCCTGCGACGGCATGTTGTACGACACAGTCAACGGGGAGAACATCCCGCTGGCCTATTTGGACGGCAACCACGTCGTGGCCTCCAAGAGCACCAAGCCGTGGGAACGCCAAATGAACGTCGTCCGGGCATACGCGACCTTCTACAACCCGTTCAACACGCTGCGCGTGATCCGCAACTGGCGCAAGGATCGACTCGCTGCCAAGCGACTGTTGTTTCAAATCATAGGCCAGATCGGCTTGCTGATGACCGCGCCGAAGCTGTGGCGCTGGTCGCGGCGGCTCAAGAAGGGTCCGATCAAGATGTGGGACGGATTGATCGAGGCCCCCATCCCCATGATCGATGCCCACACCGGCCTGGAAGTATACTGGGCCGTCGAGCGGATCCCCTCGTCGCTGCTGCCGCAGGCGTCTGCCGACGAAGCGCCGACCCAACGCGACTCCGCGCCGGTCCGCCCGTCGAACGGCAACGGCAAGCACATCGGCCTGCCGATCGTCGGCCCCCAGCCGACGTTCGTTTCCAAATGATAGAGCACTTGTGCGAAGACGACACCACGATATGTAGCGTCTGCTAAACGACCAAGTCACAGCGAGAGGCGCAGCCCGTGGCTTGCCGTTTAGCAGCCTTTGCGCTACGGGTGGAGGCCACGAAGCGCTAACCGCCAAACGTCGGTGCATCGATCGAGATGATGTAACTCAACTTGATGCCCCAGTTGTCGCCTTCGCTGTCACCGTCCAAACCCAGTCGCGTGCCCAATGCCAACATTTGATGATCGGCGATGTCCCAATCCACGCCCAGCTCGATGGCGTGCTGGTCGCTGGCACCGTTGCTCGCGCTGCTGCCGAAGAGGTAGTTCAAATTCAGTGTCGTCGCGTCGCTCAGGCGGTAATCGAAACCGGCGTACAGTTCCCATTGGAACGGCCGCTCGCCTGCGTGGATATCGCCGTTCACCACTTTGAACGACGGGCTGAATTGCAAACGAAGCTGGTTCGGCGTGATCGTCTTGGTGAACAGGCCGCGGAATTCGTAGTCTACGCCGTCCGAATCCACGCCGCTCGGAATCCGGATCAAGTTTCGCATGGCGAACGCCGGCATCCAATCCTGCTCGCGCCACAGCCGCCAATGCCAGCCCAGCGTCAGATCAGCGTTGCCTTCGACTTCACCGTCGCCGATCTCGACGGGCAACTCCAGGATCAAATGATGATCCGGCATGAAACCCCATTCAAGTTCGAGTTCGTACTCGAAGTCGTCATCGCCGTGTGACGACGTGCTGTAGCCGAAGATGTTCTTGATGGCCAGCTCGCCGGTCTCTTCCGGGTCCGCGCTCCGCATCCGCACCGGGCCGGAGACGTCCCAGTCTTCTTCCCTGCCGCCGCTGTCGCCATCCTGGAGGAACGGCAGGCGGAAACTCGTCAACTCGTCCAGCGATGCTGTGGACAGTGGCTCATCCGCCCGCACCACTCCGGCCGATGCCATCAGGACCAGAGCTGCGGCCAACGTGAACTGCCCCAAACCGAACCGACAACATACGAGACGATCAAACTTTGACATTTGCGATCCTTTCAATGAGGATTGTGAACTCGTCAAACCGTTCCCCTCTAGCTGCAAGCCGCTATTAGAGTTGCGGAAAGAGAGGCCGTCAAGGCTCTTGCGTCGGTATCTCGCCAACCTCCGCCGTAGTATAATGCGGTCTGATTCTGATAACGCACTGTTTATAGGACTTTGATGTCAAGTAGCTCCAAATTAGTACCCAATCAGCTACACGAACCGTTCGTGAGCCTGCTGCTTTCGGTGGCGGATGAGAAGTTCTTCCTAGGCCACCGCAACAGTGATTGGACCGGGCTGGGGCCTTTCCTGGAAGAAGACATTGCCTTCTCCAACATCGCCCAGGACGAGATCGCCCACGCTCAGGAACTCTACAAACTCGCCGCCGTATTCACCGCACCCAAGGACGACCTGCTCACCGAAGCCAATCGTCTGGCCTATGCCCGCCCCGCCCAAGAGCGCCTCAGTGCCCGGCTGGTGGAAGGGGTCGACGACTACAACTGGGCCGTCGCCATCGCGCGGCAGTTTTTCTATGATCACTACGACCTTGTGCGCTTGCCCTGCCTTCAAAAGTCCTCGTATCAACCGCTCGCCGATCTCGCCGGCAAGATGATCCTGGAGATCCAGTTTCATGTCGCGCACTTCGACGACTGGGTCTGCAAGCTCGCCGGCGGCACGGACGAATCGAAGACCAAACTGCAAAGCGCCATCGAGCAACTCTGGCCCGAAGCGCTGGGCCTGTTCGAGCCGCTCGCCGATCAGCAGCCGCTCACAGACGCCGGACTGTATCCCGCCGACGATGTCGCGCTCCAACAAAGCTGGACGCAGTCGGTCGCCGCCGTCTTCAGTGATGCAAACCTGACCCTGCCCGCCGCCACAACCTTCGCCGGCCCCGGCGGCAGACAAGGCCGACACACGCCAGCCTTGAATGACTTGCTCACCGACCTCGTCGAGGTCTACAACTGCGAACCCGGCGCATCGTGGTGAGTGGTCAGCAGTAAGTCCTTTTCCCATTGCGAAATGCGGACCGGGGACGGTCCGCCTCGCTGGTTTTTCCGAACCCTCTCTCACTACTCTGCGAGACGCCGCGTCCCCGCGGCGATCCCTCAATTTCCGCCGCGTCCCGGATGTCATCTTGCACCCACGGAGCATCTTTATAGTGGCATTCCCATCCCCCCGCACAACGCCGAGACTCACTCTCCCAATCGACGACCGCATTGTTGCTTCTCGATGTACACGCATACGTTTCGGAAGTAACGGGCATTGTCGATCGGTTTGGTTGATCCGCCGTCTGCCCACCACGGACTCCTCAGCGACGCGGGCCACTGGTCATTCAGTGCTTGCGTGAGCCAACGCTTCAGCAGCGCCCGGATCTGCTTCCCATGCACCGCTCGATCCGCGCCACAAAGTAGATGGACATGATCCGATTCCGCCGCAGCAGCCACAAACAACCACCCACCACGCATGCACAATGAGGGCAAGCGGGTTTCGATGAGCGTGCGGTGGGCGGCGACCAGGAAAATGGGCGCCCCTTTCATACGATTTCGTTCACTCATCGATCGCTCGGCGTCATCCTCGATGAACGGCGTGCCTCGTCGGTTGTGCCGGCGATCAACCGTGAGGCGAGGCCCCCCGTGGAGGCGCGTGCCATACGTACCAAATGTAATGTGCCAGTAGGTCAATTGCGGATCGTAGACAACCATGATGGACGAGTATATCGAGGTCGTTGGTCTTCTGCGAAATCATCGATCCCCTTCGCCGCGTACACAGCGATGAAATGCAAACCGGAGATGGTCGATTTCGCCGGGGAATGCGGACCGAGGACGGTCCGCCTCGCCGATGCCCCCAAAACCGCCTGTCCCTACTCCGCGAGCCGCCGCGTCCCCGCGGCGGTTCCTCCATTTCCGCCTCGTCCTTGAGGCGGGTTCTGCACTTCCGCCGCGTTCCCGGGGCGGAGTCCTCCCGTAAAGACCTCCTGATGCGGATTCATCGCCAATTTCGCTCTTTTTCCAGATTCCGCGATCTTTCTTGGCCGCTTTCGCGGGTAGAATGCGTTTAGGTAGAAGAAGTCGCAGGGCGACTTTACTGCTTACGACTTACTGCTTACTGCTGATCCCATGTTTCGCAAGACCCTCATGATCCTTTCGCTCGTCGCCCGGCTGCTCAGCGTGAGGCTGTATGTGTGGTTCGTGGCGGTGGACGTGGGGGCTTTCGTATTATCATGCGCACCTTAACAAACCCTCAAAGGAGAATGATTATGGTCAAGCAAAGAACGGTATTCTTTCTTGGAGCAGCCGTGCTCTGGGCCTGTGTAGACCATGCGGTGTGGGCGCAGCCGCCGAAGAAAGAACGCGGCGAAACGGCGCTCAATCTCGACTTCGAGGCGTTTGCTGATCCCCCGGGCATTCCGAACGGCTGGCGCGGCGGCGGCGAGGGTTACGAGTTGGCTTCAGACGCAGAAGCCGCCAAGACGGGCCGGTGCAGTGGACGAATTCGCTATACAGGGAACATGAAGGCCAGTTCGCGCGGCTTTGGATCGCTCACGCAGTGCATCGAGGCGGAGCAGTACCGCGGGAAGCGCGTGCGTTATCGAGGCTACCTGCGAACCGAGAAAGCCCTCACCGGGAGGGCAGCGCTTTGGATGCGGATCGAGGGCACCGATGGCGGCGTGATCGCCTTTGACAACATGCGGAACCGGCGCGTCCACGGGACGACAGGATGGAAACGGCACGAAGTGGTCCTCGACGTTCCGGCTGAGGCGGCGACGATGTGTTTCGGGATGCTGCTCAAGGGCGACGGGTCTGCCTGGGTCGATGATC
>JACZTW010000339.1 GCA_022573485.1 Planctomycetota bacterium | reverse complement strand
CGTTGGCGTACACGGGATCCAACGCGATCGCGTTATCAAAAGCTTTCTTGGCACCGGCCGCATCCCAATCGTAGATCAAGCATACGAACCCAATGGCTGGATACGCTTCGGCGAGATCGGGATCGATGGCCAGCGCCTTCTCGGCCGCTTCCCGGGCTCGGGGGAACACCTCGCTAGGGCGCTCGTAGGCCCAACCAAGCGTACAGTAGCTGTCGGCTCTGCCGACGTGGGCCAGGGCGTACTGCGGATCAAGACTCAGCGCCTCATCGAACAGTTTGATGGATTTGCGCACGTTGGCCAGGGACCGTTTGTTCCACCAGAAGCGGCCTTCAAGATACTTGCAGTGTGCTTCAGAATTGACCGGGCATCTTTTCTTAAGCCGGGCAAGTTCCGTGACGCCGAACTGCACTTGCAGTGCATCCGCGATGCGCTTGGTTATCTCTGTCTCCACGGCCAAGGTGTCGGCCAGCGACTGATCGTAGCGCTGGCTCCAGAGTTGGCGGCCCGTCGCGACCTCGATGAGTTCCGCACGGATGCGCAGCTCCTGGCCACGGGTGTTGATTTGACCGGTGAGCACGGCATATGCGTTCAAGAGTTTGCCGACGGCGGCCACATCGTCACTGCGATCTCTGTGCCGAAACGCCGTACTTCGCGGCACAACCTGCAACCTCGAAAGCATCGAAAGGCTATCGATGATGCTGGCAGGGATTTCGTCGGCGAGATAGCGCGCATCGGGATCGCCGCTGCGATTGTCAAAAGGCAGTATGGCCAGCCGGATCTTCTCGTCGGGCTCTGCATCTGGTGGCAGCTTGACGGAGGGTGATGAAAGTGGCTTCGCCGGTTCAAAGCCCATGCGTCGTGCCAAGTCAATATAACGCGGGTCGCTGCGCAGGGGGGCGAACTGTAGCGACGTGTTGAGGAATATCAGACCGGGGTCACGCTGCCGATACGCTTCTTCCAGTGAAGCAAACGCGGCATCGACGTTGCCCAGACTGGCGTGAATCTTCGCCGCAGCCGCCTGGCCGCGCCCTTTCGACGAAACGCTACGCAGCTCGTCCAAGATCGCCAGCGCACTGGTTCGCTGACCGGCCAGCGCGTATGCGGAACCGAGGGGTCCCAGGTCACCGGTTCCACGATTCCTGAGCGAACTGTTCTTCTCAAGATGGAAGATCGACTCATCGTACATGCCCTTTGCAAGGTAAATATAGCCCAGTGTTTGAAAGGCTGCTGGAAACTGAGGATCCAAGTCCAGAGCCTTCTGGCATTGTGCAATTCCTTCTTCGTATCGCCCCATGGCTGCGTACGTCTCACCCAAGTCCACATAGTTCATGGGGAAAGTGGGATCAAGCTGCTGGGCGACCTTCCCCATTTCCTCCGACTCGCGCAAACGCCCAGTCACCCGAAGCAGGACACCGTATAAAATATGCACTTCCCCAAACTTCGGGGCAAGACTGATCGACCGAAGGAATTCTTCCTCAGCTCCGGACCAATCCCAATCGTAGAAGAGACGGACGAACGCCAGCGACGCGTGCGCTTCGCCGAGCGTGCTGTCGAGCGTGATGGCCCTAATTGCCTCCGTCCTCGCTTTGGGGCCTGCCTCATCAGGCGGCATGTCTCCGAACCAGATCCCCAAACCACCGTACGCTTTGCTCAACTCAGCGTGCGCAAGCGCGTACGCTGGATCGATGCGCACCGCATCCTGAAAATGACCGAGGGCTTTTCTCCAACCCGCCGCCGTGAATTTCTGCCACCAAAAGCGCCCTTGCAGAAGAGATCGATACGCCTCGGCGTTTTCTGTGTCTCTCTTGGCGAGACTCCTTCGTTCTTCGCCGGTCAACTCCAGCCGGAGCGCGTCGGAGATGTTCTTGGCGATGTCTTCTTCGACCTCGATGATGTCGGCCGACTTGCGATTGTACCGTTCGTCCCACAATTGGCGGTTGGTGGCCACGTCGACCAACTCCGCGCGAATGCTCAAGCCGTCTCCGCGGGCATTGATCTGCCCAGTGAGTACGGCGGTCGCGCCCAGATCCCGCCCGATGGTCGCCGTGTCCTTCGAGCCAACATCATATCGAAACGCCGTGCTGCGCGGGATGACTTGCAGGTCCGAGAGACGTGAGAGTGTATGAATGATGCTCGCGGGAATCTCTTCTTTTAGATAGTCGGTATCGGGATCGGCGCTCATGCCTTCAAACGGCAGCACTGCCAGCACGATTTTGTCTGTGCGTGGCGCAGCGGTGCCCGCATCGTCGCGCTCTGGCGGGGTGAAGCCGGCGCGGCGCAGCACTGCGTCAAAGCGCGGGTCCGAGCGGATCGGGTCCAGACGCGGGTCAGCCTGCAACCATGGGATGCAATCCGACCGGTCTTCGCAGGCCTGATCCAGCCGGTCGAAGGCTGCATCCTCCTCCGACAGTCCGACGTAAATGACACCCAC
>JACZTW010000138.1 GCA_022573485.1 Planctomycetota bacterium | reverse complement strand
AGTTCTTCATAACTTCCGAGGGAATATCTAACAGGTCAGGTAGATGAAGCGTGGGGTGGTGGACATAAACGAGCGAACCTATCCATCGACACGCCACAGCGAACAGCAGCCAACTTCCAGGTGTCAGCCCATCCGGCCCTCCTATCTTCGGATATGCACGTTGTTTCACTGGACGATGCAACAAATCGGTCATCACGTAGTTTGAAGAGGCGGACCGGTCGAGTCCTAGATCCGCGTGTGCGTCGAGGTGGAACAACTCGATGGGTTTCGTGAGTGTTCTTGATTCAAACTCGTTACGCAGGTAGAAAAACAACTCGTCGTGCTCGATAAACTCCGCACCCAGGATGGGTTTCTGCAGATCCAAGCCACAATTATCCTTCATGAATTCGCGTAATTGAGTCCGAGTCCAGGGCGTCAGATCTTCGTCGGTGGGCCGTACGGACGGATCACGGTCGGTCTTGCGATCATTCAGAAACAGGTCCAGATCAATGTCAAGTACTCTCGTCACAAACAAGCACTCCCGCAGAAGCGTTACGTTCACATTCCGAACAGTTGGCCGAGTTGGTCTCGGTAGGAGAGGGCGGCGAGGTCCATGGCGACGGCGACCGTGACGTGGATGAGTACGCCCAGCCAAATCGAGCGGGTCCACAATGACAGCGTGCCGAGAAAAATGCCGGCGATGATGGCGCCGATGGTTTCGGGCAGCGGCTTGCCGAAGTGGATCATGCAGTAGGGCACGGTCATGATGAACACGGAATAGTAGCCGAAGCGGTGCTTCAGGCCGTGGAGCAGAAAGCCGCGAAAGAAAAACTCCAGCGCGAAAAACTGCAAGACGTAGGCGCACTCCCAGCCGAGAAAATCGCCCCAGCTTTCGTGGGCGTGTTTGTAGAACGGGTACATTTTCTGGAACGCGGGCAGGCCGCGGACCAACATTACGCAGGGCAGCACCACCACAAACGCTCCGGCATACACCCACAACTTGCGGTACCAGCCCGTGATCTTCAGGCCGTAGTCGCTCAGCCGTTCACGAAAGGCCAGCCTGACGATCAGGGCCGGGATGACGAAGTACAGGACGGTGTTGGCGCCGGCCCAGTAATGGAGGCGCCACAGCTTGCCATAGGATTCGTTCGTCATGGTGTGGCAGAACTGCCGGAACTGCTGCCCGAGCTCCCCCAGGCCGAGCTTCCCCAACGTCACCCAGACCCTGTTGGTGCTGCCGAAATAATTTGAAATGGTCAGGATCAGGGCACAGATGATGCAGACCCACACGACCTTCCAATCCAGCGGCTTGGGGATCAAGTCCCGCAGCGTGAGATCGGGCTCGGGTTTGGGCGTGGTCTTGTCTGAACTCATAGGTGCATCACCAAACCTCTCGCGGGCAACTGCGGGCGTGGATCAGGGCTTGCCGCGTGATGTGCCACACTCAGGACAGCGGTCCGCCGACCCTCGGAGGTCGTAACCGCAGTTCAAGCAAACGGCCACGCCACGGTCAAGCAATTCCTGGCGCACGTAGGATTGCAAGGGACGACGCCAGACATGGTTCATCGAGGTCATTACGACGGTCGCTGCGGAACCACCAACGATCAGGGCTTCCAGGACTTTCGGCAGCGCCAACTGACTCCGCAGAACAAAGAGGACTGCCGGACCGATGCCACAGCTCAGCAACGTCGCCAGCAAAGCGTACAGCCAGAATCGCCGGGTGCGAAGTAAATGCCGGCGAAAGGCCTTCAATACGGCGCGCGCTTCAGCATCAGATTCAAAGAGTGCAAGTTCGGGGCACGTTCGATAGAATCGTGGAGTGCGCTCGCGCTTTCCCATACAGGGTTCCTAAGCCATCCCATTCGCGGTCCGTCAGCGCTCTTGGTGAACCCCCATGATACCCCGTTTTGGGTGACATCTCGAATCAATTGGCCTGCTTCCGCGTCGCCGCGCTCCGGACGGTCCGGGCCCTGAAGGGCCCGGCCCAGGCTGGGTAGCCGCTTGCAGTATCTGTGGGTCTTTGTTATACTGTCGCATTCGACATTTGACCTCCTTCTGATTGCAGGTGAGTTATGGCGAGAGTGTGTTATTTTACAGGTCGGCGAACGCGTACAGGCAACAGCATCGCCCGGCGCGGTAAAGCGAAGTATCTCGGCGGCGTGGGCATCAAGACCACCGGCGTCACCAAGCGCAAGTTCAAGCCCAACATCCAGAAAGTGCGAGCGGTGATCGACGGCAAGGTCTGCCGAATCAAGGTCTCGGCCAAGGCCATCAAAATGGGCTTGGTCGTCAAGCCGCAGCGTCGCGACTGGACTCCGCCCGTCGTCGAACCCGAGGCGGAAGTCCCTGTCGAGTAGCAGGCGATTCCGGCTACTACAATTCACAAGACTTCGATCGAGGCTCACATCGAGCCTCGTTTTTTTTGGTAGGATAAGCCCGCCATGCCGGACAAGATTTGCCGCGTTGACGTGGAACACATCGCCAAGCTCGCGCGATTAAAGCTCAGCGAGCAGGAAATCGAGCGCTACCAGCGCGACCTGTCAGCCATTCTGGAATACGTCGATCAGCTCAACGAACTCGATACCGACAACGTCGAACCGACGGCCCATCCGCTGCCGATACACACGGTCCTGCGCGAGGATGAAATAGCGCCGTCATACGAGCCGGACAAAGCCCTGCAAAACGCGCCGCACCGGGACGGCTCTTTCTTCGCAGTGCCGAAGGTGCTGGACCAAGGCGAATCGAACTGATCGCCACTCAATCCGAATGTAGGCCACTAAGGCACGAAGACACGAAGAGGAGAAGTGAAGAATGAAAAATGGGAATCAAAGGCGAAGTTCGGGATTGTTTGTTAGATGTGGAAGCTGTTTCTCCAATCTCCAATCTCAAATCTCCGATCTTCAATCTCAATTCTTGGTGTCTTTGTGTCTTTGTGGCCTGGTTTTCTTGAGCATCCGTACTGATCGAAATGTTATCGGCATTTGAAATTACCGAAGAGATACGCGGCAAACGGCGATCCGCCGTCGAGGTGCTCGGGGTATGTCTCGATGTAGTTGCCTCGCGCAATGATGCAGTACATGCGTTTCTGCGGATCGACGAAGACTACGCGAAGAGGCAAGCCGGGGTGGTTGACGACAAGGTGGCGCGGGGGGAAGTGCTCGGCGCGCTCGCCGGTGTGCCGGTGGCGGTCAAGGACAATATGTGTACCGAGTGGGGCACGACTACCTGTGCCTCGAATATCTTGAAGGACTATCGCTCGCCGTACAGCGCCCACGTCATCGAGCGTCTCGAAGCAGCCGACGCCGTGATCGTCGGCAAGACCAACCTCGACGAATTCGCCATGGGCAGCAGTACCGAGAACAGTTGCGCCGGCGTGACGCGCAATCCGTGGAATCCGGATCGGGTTGCGGGGGGTTCATCGGGTGGTTCTGTTGCGGCGGTTGCGGCGGGGATGGTGCCGCTGGCGCTGGGCAGCGACACCGGCGGCTCGATTCGCCAGCCGGCGGCCTTTTGCAACGTGACGGGCCTGAAGCCGGGTTACGGGTGCGTGTCGCGGTATGGTTTGGTGGCCTTCGGCAGCAGCCTCGATCAAATCGGCCCGATCGCGCGCGACGCCCGCGACGTTGCACTCTTACTCGGCGTGATCGCCGGACATGACGCCCGCGACTCAACCAGCGTGAACCATGCCGTGCCCGATTATGCTGACACCATCAGCGCGCCGCCCGTGAATCTCAAAATCGGCATCCCGGCGGAGTATTTCGGCGACGGCCTGGACGCTGAGGTGCGCGGCGCAGTCGAAGATGCGATCAAGATGTACGAGCGTAACGAGGCGGAGATCATCGAGATCCACTTGCCGCACCTCAAGTACGCGATCGCGTGCTATTACGTGATCTGCACTGCGGAGGTATCGAGCAACTTGGCCCGGTTTGACGGCGTACACTACGGCCACCGCACGGCGTCGCCCGACGGCATTGTTGATCTGTACGCTGCTACGCGTGCGGAGGGTTTTGGCGCGGAAGTCAAACGCCGCATCATGCTCGGCACGTTCGCGCTGAGCAGCGGCTACCATGACGCCTATTACCTCAAAGCCCTGAAGGTGCGCACGCTGCTCAAGCAGGACTTCGAGCGGGCCTTTGAGCAGGTGGATGTCATTGCCTCACCCACATCGCCGACGCCCGCGTTCGCCGTTGGCGAGCGCAGCGACGATCCGCTGGCCATGTATCTGGCCGATGTGTACACTGTCTCCGCCAACCTGGCCGGCATCTGCGCGATCAGCATTCCCTGCGGCTTCAGTTCCGACGGTTTGCCCATCGGCCTGCAATTGCAGGCCCCCGCCTTCGCTGAGCAACGCCTGCTGCAAACCGCGCACGCGTACCAGAACTGCACCGACTGGCACAGGAAAGAGCCGACAGCAGTAAACAGCAAGCAGTGAGTGTCTGCCAGGGTATGTGTTTAGCATCTCGCTACTGAGCCGTGGCCTTCAGGCCACGGACCCGTCGCCTACGGGCGGTCCGGACCCTGAAGGGCCCGGCTCAAGGGCGCCCAAGACCGCGTTCCACGTGCCGCAGCACGGCTTGGCGGCGATGAATGTGGCGCTCCAGATCTTGCCGACCATTTGGCTGGTTAGTTCGTCGGCGGTAACGCCGTCGGTGATTTCGATGCCCGGTTCCTCGAGTTCCGAGTCGATGAACGACTTCAATTGCAGTGCATCGTAGACCAGCCGCTCGGTAACCTCGGCGTTCTTCAGCCCGGCGGCTTGCAGTCCGGCGACGTAATCCGCCTCGCTGATGGCGCCGGCAATGCAGGAGCTGTACAGTTTTCTGTTCTTCCGGACCCATTCGGGCAACTCCTCGACGACGATGTCGGACACCCGCATGCGCCCGCCGGGCTTGAGCACTCGGGCGATCTCGGCGAAGACCTTCGGTTTTTCCGGCGAGAGATTGATCACGCAGTTGGAAATGACCCAATCGACCGATGCCGACTCGACGGGCATATCCTCGATGATGCCCTTACGCACTTCGGTGTTTTCGAGACCCGCGGCGGCGATGTTTTCGTTGGCTTTGGCGATCATGTCGTCGGTCATATCGATGCCGATGGCCCGGCCGGTCGGGCCGACCTTCTTGCCGGCGAGCAGGATGTCGATGCCCGCGCCCGAACCCAGATCGAGCACGACGTCGCCTTCGCTCACCTCGGCAAGAGCGAGCGGGTTGCCGCAGCCGAACGAGTTGACCACCGCCTCAGCCGGCAGGGCATCAAGTTCCTCCCGATCGTAGCCGGCCAGTTTGACGGCCACGCCTTTTTGCACAGGCTCGGTGCGGCAGCAACTGCTTGACGGTGTAGTGACCGCTTTGGCGTATGCTTCCGCTACATTACTGCGAACCTTGTCCGTTTCTTTCATTGTCGTTCTCCTCATGTTGCGTTGGTTTCCGGGCAGCAGGCTTCGATGGCATCCGCGATGCGCCGCAGCGTGCTGACCACTTCCTTACACCGCACCGAGTAGTACACTTCTTTGCCGCGTTTCTCAGCGTGCAGAATTCCGGCGTCACGCAGCATGGCCAGATGCCGTGAAACCACGGAGATATCCACGCTGCAGCACCCGACCAGCTCGCTGACGCCGCAAGGCCGGCGGCACTTCGCCAGTCGCGAGAGGAGGGCGATGCGGTTGGGATCGCCCAGGGCCTTGAAAAACCGCGGCTCCAGCAGCCTGCCCATATTCGCACAACGCCGCCGGCCTGTGGGTCTGTTCTTATGTTTGCTCATTTGCGTCTCTATGCAAATATAGATCATGACGAGGGCATTGTCAATCAGAAAACAGACAGAATCTCAGACCAGGAGACGGGGGCTGATGCGATTTTCTAATTGCCGCAGGGTGTGCAAGTGAGCGTGGCGATGTAGTCGTTGCCCCAGATGGCTCCGGGGGGCTGGCCGCAGGGGCCCCAGGCGTCGAGCAGAATCGCCAGATCCAGCGGCCCAACCACCTCGTCTTCCGTGAAGTCAGGCGGGCAGTCGTCGCCCGGCGGGCAGGGTCCCCAGTTGCCCAGCAAGAGGGCCAGGTCGAAAGGCCCCACCAGCCCGTCACCGTTGAGGTCTTCAGCGCACGACGGGCATGGAATGCCGGCCCGCAGGTTCCGCTCCTCGATGGCCGACGAGAGGAATAAGAAGTATGTCCCCGGTTGCACGCACACTGTCACTTCGCCGGGCGCGCAATCGGAAGTGAAGGCTTCCGCCACAGCACCGAAGCGGGTGTCGCAGTGGCCCTCGACGATGATCAGCGCCGCCGGAAACTCCGTCGCCGCCGACCAAGTCAGCGCCGTCGGCTCGGTGACGGTGATTTCATACCAGTCGGTGTCCCGCGGGCCGTCGGCGAAGACCGTGCCGCAGAAAGTCTCACCGCAGCCGATCGGTGTGAACGCGGGATTCTTCGGATCATGGGGATTGTCGGCGTTGCAGCCGGCGTTGATTTCCTGGCCGCACACTTCCGCCTCCGGCGTCGCATCGGCCGGGCATTGCAGGTCACACGCGGGCACGCCGCAGAACTGCGACGCTTCGATCACGCAGGTCTCTTCCCACCCGGCGAAGCAACAAAAGGCATCCATACCGCAAACGCGGCTGCAACATTCCAGATCTTCGCAGCCGTGTGTTTCGTTGGCAGCGAAGCAGTCGCCGGAGCCGGGCGCCCCGCAGGGACACTCATCAAACGCCAACTCAGCACACTCCTCCGTCCATTCGATTTGGCAGCAGGCGGGCAACTGGTCACATACAGCCACGCAACAATCCTCTTTCACGCAGCTTGGAGAAGCATGGGCCTCGTAGCAGTCGTCCGTGCCGGGGCAAGTGAAGGTCGTGTCGCAGTACTCCATGGCGGCGCCCGCGCAGAGACTGTCCCATCCTTCATCGCAGCACACTGGAGCGAGTTCGTTGCAGATCAAGTGGCAGCATTCCAGCAGATCGCACCCGGGCTGGCCATGCGGGATGAAACAGTTGCCCGTCGCCGTTTCGCACACTGAATCATCCCCGGCGTTCGCCACGGGCAGGGCGATGCCGCAGGAAGCGATCCCGGCCAGCGCCAGCAGGCACGCCGCACGATGGAGCGAACCGATTTGGGAAATGCCGAACATCCGAAGTCATCTCCACTCTTGCAGCGCCGCCGCCAGATCCGCAGCGTCGATGCGGCCATCGGCGTTGGTGTCGGTGATCACCGGCCTCCGCGGCGCTGGCGCCTTGGCTTGGGTCTCTTTCCGGGCGGCAAACCGGGCCGGCGACTTGCCCGATGCAGCCCCGCGACACGGCTCGGCCTGCGGCGTGTTGTTGATCAGCACTTGCACTTGATGTGTGCTGAGGCTGGCGACCAGAAGGTCGAGATCACAATCGTCATCCAAATCGACCGCGAATACACTCCGTGGAAAAGCTGCGACATCAATCTGCTGCGGATCGGCGAGCGCCAGTTGCCCGTCGGCGGACTCGTTGTGGAACAGGAACAGCCGGTTTCCGAACGCATCCGTGACGATCGGATCGAGCAAGCCATCGCCGTCGAGGTCGGCGAGCGCCACAAACCACATCGTGTTGCCCGGCATCGGGAACTTGGCCAAGTCGCCGAACAGGCCGTCTCCTTGGTTACGCAGCACGCCCAAAAAGCCCGGCGTCGTCAGGGTCAAGTCGCCAAAGACAATGTCGATGTCGCCGTCGCCATCCACGTCACCGGCGGCGATGCCCGTGGCTGTGCCGGCGGGGTAATGGACGGCTCTGGCGAAGGTGGCATCGCCGTTGTTCATCAAAACCGTGACATGCCCAGTGGCCCGGGCCACCGCCACGTCGATGTCGAGATCGCCGTCAAAATCGGCGGCGGTCAGGTAGAAAGCGCCGGAGAGTCCCTTGTCGAAGCGACCGACGTGATTGATTTGTTTCGTCGCAGTGAACACGGCGTTGCCGTCGTTGAGCAGCAGGGTGACCGTCGACGAAGTGTTGTCCATCACCGCCAGGTCCGTATCGCCGTCGCCGTCGAAGTCCCGGGCGGCCATGTGGCTTGGTCCGCGTCGTACCAGGTAGTCCATGCGATCGCCGAACGCGCCGCTGCCGGTGCCTTTGAGCACGGCGACTTTGCCCACGCCGCCGCGCGGGGCGATGCCCAGGTCCAAGTGAGGATCGCCGTCCAGGAACGCCACCACCACCCAATCGGTCTGTCGGCCGATTTCCAGCGGGACCGCCGGCTCGAATCCGGTCTTTTCGCTGCCCAGCAGGATCAGCATCAGCCCGTCGTTACTCCGCCCAGTGACCGCCAGGTCGATCAGCCCGTCGTCATTGAAATCACCATGCCCGATCGACGTTGGCCAGGCGTCAAAACCGAGCGAGAAATTGACCGGCGGATCGA
This sequence comes from Planctomycetota bacterium, assembly GCA_022573485.1. Taxonomy (GTDB): domain Bacteria; phylum Planctomycetota; class Phycisphaerae; order UBA1845; family CAIVHJ01; genus JACZTW01. The sequence goes on along the minus strand of JACZTW010000138.1, from coordinate 1,344 downwards.
AGACAAACTGCGCCCGCGCGTCTGAGACCCAGGCCAGCAGAACTGCCACGGCCAATGTGCCGCAGGCCAAGGACCGCGCGAACCTCCGAACAATGTGCCGTGTGTGAGGTCGGGGATCTACTCCAAAGGTATTGCCAGCGCGTGCATTCATCATCCTTCAGGATGCCCAAAGCGACGCCCCAAGTCAATGGCTAACGTTCAATATTAGGAGCCTGCGGGCGAGGAAAATTGTGGTCAATCGAGGCGGAGTGAGCGCTGCGGTGGTATATATGTGCAGCGGCCGGCCCAAAACTGACACTTGCTTGTGAGCAGAACGTGGAAGAACCCCCTCAAACCGAAGTGACGATCTACTCGTCAACCAAGCACGCCCAATGTCGCGAGCGGACTCTGGTCCTCGATGCGGTAGGCATCGACTACCGACTCGAGCGGACGGCGGGCGCATACGCCCTCATCGTCCAGACGCGGGACGAGACGCGGGCGCTGGCGGAACTCGATGCGCACGAGCGAGAGAATCAGGAATGGCAGACGCCCGCGCCGCCGCCGTCCATAAAAGCGAACGGCTGGAGCGGGGTGCTGGTCTATTGTGTATTGTTGTTGGCGGTCGCCATGCTCCAGCGGCGGTACGTATTCGGATGCGATTGGCTGACCGCCGGACGGATGCAGGCTGGGCTGGTTTGCCAGGGCGAGTGGTGGCGGACCGTGACCGCGCTCACGCTCCACACGGACGGCTCTCACTTGGTGGCCAATCTCGCCTTCGGCATTTTGTTCGGCGTGTTTGTAGGCCAAATGCTCGGCTCGGGATTCGCTTGGTTCAGCATTCTCATCGCCGGCGCCTGCGGCAATGCGCTGAACGCCTGGGTCCAACCGCCGACGCACAATGCGGTGGGCGCTTCCACAGCCCTCTTCGCCGCCCTGGGCCTACTGTCCGCCTACACTTGGCGGCGCCAACAACAAACGGAACACCGCTGGACCCGTCGCTTAGCCCCGCTCGCCGGCGGCGTGGCCCTGCTGGGCCTCACCGGCAGCGGCGGCGAGGGCACGGACGTCATCGCTCACTTGACGGGTTTCTTTTCAGGGTTATTGCTGGGTGCGGTCTATGGCACACTGGCAAACCGCCTGCGACTCAACGCCCGGATGCAGCTTGCGTTCGGCTCCCTCGCCATCGGCCTGCTGGCCTTCGCCTGGCTCTCCGCCCTGCGCGCCCAGCTTCAGTAACCCAAGCACTCGCCCCGAGCAGGCGGAATCCGCTTGATCCGGTTGATTCTCGGCCGGCCCCGTGGGATAATCGCGGCAAGCTGGGGGCGGTCCCCGGCCCGCCGGAATGATCGGCACGTCGTGCGAGGC
>JACZTW010000137.1 GCA_022573485.1 Planctomycetota bacterium | reverse complement strand
AGAAACGCGTTGACCAACTGGGCCCACACAAAGAACGGCATCCGCATGAGCGACATCCCTTTGGCGCGCAAGTGGATCGTGGTCACGATAAAATTGACTGAGCCCAGCAGCGACGAAGTGATCAGCAGCACCATGCCGATCAACCAATAGGTTTGGCCAGTGGTGGCGATAACGGCGAGCGGCGTATACGACGTCCATCCGGAGTTGGCCGCCCCGCCGGGCACAAAAAAGCTCGCCAGCATGACTACGCCGCCGGCGAAGAAGGCCCAATAGCTGGCCATGTTCAGTCGCGGGAAGGCCATATCCGGCGCGCCGATTTGCAGCGGCAGAACATAATTGCCGAACCCGCCGACCGCCAGCGGCACCACGCCTAGAAACACCATGATCGTGCCGTGCATGGCGCCCAGTGAGTTGTAACCCTCCGGCAGCAGCAATCCCGTGCCCGTATCAAATAGCGACATGCCGATCAACGTGCCGATGATCGGCACCGGTTCGCCGGGATAGGCCAGTTGCCAGCGCATGATCAGCATCAGCGACAAGCCGAAGGCCAAGAACGTCAAGGCCGTCAGGGCATACTGCACGCCGATGACCTTGTGATCCACGGAGAACACCCACTTGCGAATGAAACTCAGTTCGTGGCCATGCGCATGATCCGCGTGGCCTGCGTGCGCTGAGATGGTTGTCATGTAGTGCGATTCCTTCTACAAATACGCCTGCACAGGCCGGTGCGCCGCCGCTGCGCCGCCTTCGGCGAGGTCACTCCAGCCCGATTAATGGTCTTCGTCGCCGTGTGCCTCTTCCTCTTCTTCTTCTTCTTCTTCCTCCTCATCGCCCCAATCGTCATCGTCGTCAACGATAAACAAGGCCTGCTGCTCCATCCACTTGCCGAATTCCTCTTCCGTTTCCACGGTGAAGAAGCCACGCATGCTGAAGTGGTTCAGGCCGCAGAGCTGGGTACAATGGATCTCGACCGGAGACGCGGGACCGACGTCGATTTCCGCAATCCCCGCCTGCCGCAGGGCCGGCAGCGATACGTCGTCAAGCGAGTCTCCGCGCGCCGCGCCCGCGCCATAATCCTTCATTAAAACTTGTTTACTCAGCAGCTTGATGAAATGCTCATCTTCAGTTTCGGCAGGAACAGGCACGGTGCGCTGCAGTATTGTTCGCACCTCGTCGCTCGTCTTGGTGGCTTTGAAATACATGGAAATCTCCATGCCGGGAATGACATCCTGCTTGACCCGCAGCATCGGTATCGAAAAGCTGTGGATCACATCCTTGGAACTGAGGCGGAGATGTACTGTCTTGCCCACCGGAGCGTGCAATTGGTTGATCGTGGTGATGTCGTCCTTGGCATCGGGATGGCTTCGATCCAGGCCGACGGGATTCTCAGTCTCGTCCACGAGTTCGATCTTCGTCGGCCCGAAGACACCGTCCGGGCCTGGATAGTGGAAGTTCCAGGCGTACTGCTGGGCCACGACGCGCACTTCCAACCCCTCGCCTTTCTTTGGAAACAGCGAATGGTCTTTGAGGTCGGCCCACACCGGCATGGTAAAGCCGACCAAAAGAACCACCTCCACAACGACCACCAGCAGCTCCCCGAACTTCGGAAGAAAGCTCTTCACCGGCGCATGAGTGGCCCTGTGTCCGGGACGCTGCCGAAAACGGATCAGGCAGTAAATAATGAAGATGCCCCACACCACAAACAGAAAGAACATGAAGTAATGCAGGAAGTTGATCAAACGATCAATCTGATAGCCGTGTTCAGAGATGTCCGGCGGTAGTGAAAATCGCTGACTCAAGTGCTTCATTACGATGTACCTGCCAAGCGGTTCAGGCGCCCTATATTCAAAAACTCGCAGATCGCAGCGCCGACGCCTCCGCCTGACGCGCGATCCTCCTCGCCCGGCACGACGATCGAGGGGACAGCGCCTCGGACTCAACCTAGAGCTGACCCGCGCACAATGTTGACCGCAACCACAACGATCAGGGCCGTCTTATAGAGCACAACGCTCACTGCGTCAATCATTTCCCGATGTGGGATAGAGATGGTAGAGCACGACATAGATGAGCACCCCGGTCACGGAAACATAAAGCCAAATGGGGAAAGTGATTCGCGCGATGCGTCGATGCTTGTCGAACTGTCCCCGCCAGGCGCGATACAAGGTCACCAGGCAGAGTGGAGGCACCGTCGCCGCCAATGCAATATGACTGACCAGCATTGTGAAGTAAATTATCCTGACAATTCCGACGCCCGTGAAGGCCGTGATCACCTGAGTATTAAGATGATACACCACGTAGCAAGTCAGAAACACAACAGATACGCCGAACGCACTGATCATGATCCATTTGTGGGCAGATCGATGTCGGCGACGAATCAGACCATAGCCGACCAGCAGCAAGACCGTGGCCAGGCCGTTCAAGGAGGCGTTGATGGCGGGAAGATCGGAAACAGACACTAAGCCCCGCCGCGGTTTTCGAGTACCGAGGCGTCCCGGCGTAATCGCTCAAGAGCTTCGGCTGAGGTGCTGTCGTAGTAACCGCGGATCACGCCCGCCGTATCAACGAGAATGAATCGCGTGTCGTGGATGATTTGATTGTTTTCGCGGGCAGCTTCCACCGTGATCTTGAAGCCCTTGATGGCGATATCGTAAATCCGATCCATCCGGCCCGTGAGGAACAGCCAGCGCTGCGGGTCGGCGTCGTAACGCTCGCCATACGTGCGCAACACTTCCGGCGTGTCTCGTTCGGGGTCAACGGAGAAGGAAACCAGTCGCAGCGACTTCAGGTCGGCCAGATCCGTTTGCAGACGCTGCATGTGGCGGCTCATCAGTGGACACGGCCCGGCACAACTCGTGAAAATGAAATTCGCGATCCAGACCCGGCCGAGCAGATCTTTTCTGGACAGCTCTCGACCGCTCCGCTCCGTGAATGAAAAATCGGGAAGAGCGATCCGAATGTCCGGCGCAAGCGCCACAGTCGGGAGGTCCGCTTGCGAGTTGACTTCACTGACCACGTAAGCAGCGCTAACCCCCACCAGCACGAGGGCCAGCATGCCCCACAGCAGAAAAGTGAACATGCGATTCTCTGAAGGCACGATTGGCCGACTCCCGGAAAGTGCCTGTGAACGCCCCGCCCTTCGACTGCGGACGATTGAACCTGCACGGCAGCGCGTGCGGGCGTGGCAAGCAGCTTGAACAATCCCCGCTTCCCGCACGACGGCCGTTTGCTCACAGTCGCAAGTCAAGCCGCCGCCGTACGCGAAATTCAGACCAACCGTGTTCCGATCCGCTCAAGCGGACTGCGCCGAATCGATGCTCATCAACCGGCCAGCGGATCGATCAGCAAGTCGCTGAAGCTGTCGCCCAGCCCCTGGAAGAACCCGCGCTGCAGATTCAACGCAGCTTTGTCGCACTTCAAAAAGAAGGCCGGCAGAAATCCGGACATGCCGACAAGCAACATCCACCGAAACGACCTTGAGAAACGGTAAGATCCATTCATGACAACCTCCACCCGGTCCATGGCAAGAAAAGTGGACTGCACTTGGCACCGTACCAAGTGCAAGCTGTGATTCATTCCATTTTGTCGGGAAAAGCTACTTGGGATTATAGCACTGCCCCGCTGGGCGTAAAAGCGCCCCTTTCGGGAAAACAACCCGACGCCTCCGGCTCAGTCATGGGGTCTTATTGGAGCGCGGCGATCAGCCAAAAGATGAGTAGGGTGGGTAGGTAGATGAGCGAGCCGAACAGGACATGCCGGGCACGGGACAGCGTACGCCGTTGCGCAAAACGCACGCCCAAAGCCAGAAAGGCCGCTCCTAACACCAGAGCCTCGAAGAAATAGACTCCATCGGCCAGGCCAATGGCCACCGGCAGCAGGCTCACGAACAGTAAGTTCAAGGTACACATGATGATCTGTTGGGCGGTGCGCAGGCCGTCGCGGTCCAAGTGCGAGATCATCGGCATGCCGGCGCGGCGGTAGTCATCGCGATAGATCCACGAGATTGCGAAGAAGTGCGGCAACTGCCAAGTGAACAGAATGGCAAACAGCACCCAGGCACCCACCGATAGCTCGCCCCGGGCGGCGGCCCAGCCGATCAGCGGCGGAATGCCCCCCGGAACCGCACCCACCAAAGTGGCCACCGGACCCTTGAATTTCAAAGGCGTGTAGACGAACAGATAGGCCACCGCCGTCAACGCACACAGGAATCCCGAGAGCAAATTGACGCGCAGGGCCAGCAGCAGTACGCCGCCCGCGACGCACGTCGAGCCGAACACCAAAGCCTGCTGGCCCGACAGCCGGCCGGCCGGCAAAGGGCGGTCAGCCGTCCGCTTCATACGGCGGTCCACGTCGCGTTCCAGATACTGATTCAACGCGCCCGCGCCAATGGCCGCCAACGCCGCACCCACGATCGCCGCCAAGAGAACAATGGGATCCGCCAAGCCACCGCCCGCGAGCAGGTAACCGGCCAATGTCGTCACTAGAACCAGCCCATTGAGGCGCAGCTTAGCGAGCTGAACATAATCACGCCAAGCCCCAACGCGCGCGGCGGCAGAGTCCGGCAAGCTCAATTGCTGATCAAAGTCCGCCATGATGACGCATCCATCCTTTGATTCGACTCAACATTCCCTGCGTCTGCTAAACGACGAAGTCAACTCGAACGATCCCACCCGTGGCTTGCCGTTTAGCAGCCCTTCCGAGGTGTCAACGATCTCCCCTCGATGACACTCGCAATTCACGAATCAACGACGCCTGCACCCTCTCGACTTTCAGGACTCCCAGAATAAACCCTCAAGAGCAGCACTACGCAAGTCGCCAGCATCAGCGCGCCCACGCCTACGTGGGCCGTCGTGACTAGAAGTTCGGAGCGCGTCCAAATCGTGACCGCACCAAGCAGAATTTGGAACACCAGCAGACCCGCCAGTCCCATCACCAGCAAGACAACTTCGCGCCGCCGGCCCAGAACGGTCAGCACCTGCCGGACCAACACAACAACCGCAAACGCCACGACAAGCGCCCCGGCGCGATGGGCGAAGTGAATCCACACTTGGCCCATCGTCACCGCCTCCAGATCGTGCTCCCACACACGATCCTGATTGATCGATTCCAGCGCCGCATCCGACGTCGGCGGAAGCAACGCACCATACGACAATGGAAAGTCGAGAATAGCCTGTCCCGATTGCGTATGACGCATGACCGCACCGAGCAGAATCTGAAGATAGACGCAAATGATGGCCAGCATGCACAGTTTCTTGAGCAACGTCCCGGAAGAAGCAGACAAGGAGCCGCAGGCGGAATGAAATCCCGACTTGTCGGGAGCCTGCGCGATCTCACGCACAGCAGGCGCCCTGTTCCCCCGCCAGCGCGGCGCCGTAACCACCGCCAGCCAGACCGTCATGCAAAAGAAAATCTCCGCCAGACCCGCATGGGCCACCGAAATCCACGTCGGCAACATGTACAGCACGGTCAGTCCGCCCAGAAGGCCTTGAACACAGACCGCGACCAGCGCCACCGTGCCGAACCACTTGACCCGGCGCGACAGACCGGAAAACCACAACCACGCGCACAACACGATCGTCAAAAAACCTACGGCGGAGCCGATGAGCCGATGCACATGCTCATACCAAATGCCGCCGACCCATTTGGACGGCGGAAACGTGAACATGTTCTCGCCGTAAGTCGTCGGCCAGTCCGGCACCGCCAGGCCCGAACCCGTGGTGGTCACCATGCTGCCGGCCAGCAGCAGACAAAACGTACACACCGCCACGCAGATGGCGAACCAATGAAGCCAGACGCCGGACGCGGCGCGCGCCTCGGGCGCATACAGAGTTGTCGAAGCCGTGGTGCTCATTTGGGCGAACAGTGTAGTTCAGGATGTGCGATCCGGCAAGCAACCAAACAAGGAGCCGCAAGCTTTAGCTTGCGCGGATCATCGTACGGAACGACGCCCCCATCTTGCGTGGGTCCGCGCGGGCTGAAGCCCGCGGCTCCTTGGAGTCGAATCAATCGTGAAATACGCTTCTGGCTAGTCCTTCTTCTTCTTTTTCTTTGACGGCTTCTTGAAGACGAATTCGACTTCCTGCGTCTCGCCGCCGGTGACGGTCACCGTCATTTCCTGGCCCTTTTTGAACCGCTCACCCCACGTGGCGAGGACATACGTTCCGTCCGGCAGGCCGGTGATCTCGAAGTTGCCGTCTTCGTCGGTGGTGGCGAAGAACGGATGCTCCATGACGCCGCAATAAGCGCTCATCCAGGGATGCACGTCGCACTTGAACTTGACCATTTGCTCGGGAGTGTCGAACGTCTTGGTAAACTCCATGCCCTTCTTGGGTTGGCCATTGTTGAAACCTTGGTTGTTCTTAGGCTGGGTGTTGATGTTGTGCGCGGTGTTGTCACTGTTTTTGACCTTCAATTCCTGCCCAACCATGATGCCGAACACGTGCGGCTCATAGTGACATCCCACTTGGTTCAAGACCACCGGCTCCTCAGTTACGGTCCAGGTCTTGCCCGCGGGCAAGCCGCTCTTGACGTACACGAATACGTCGCGAAGCGTGCTGTTCGCATTGATGACCAGCTTCTCGCTCAGCAGCGGATCACCCTTATGAACTTTCGCGCAATGCGGGTCCGCATCCACTTGAATCGGCTTGCTCGGCCGAATTTTTCCTTCCCACTTAGCCACGCCTTTGATCGTGCCGCCGTCAGCCAGTGCGACAGACGCACTGCACATCATGGCCACCATCAGTGCCGATACAATCGTTCGTTTGCCCAACATCATCATCTCCTCAAAAAAGTTCTTCACGAGCCGCGGGCTTTAGCCCGCGCGGACCTCCGCATGGAGCGTCGCGAATCCTAACAAAATGCTAAACGATCACCGTGATCGATTATTGCAATTCCACAATAACACGCGTTTCGTGGGTGCCCTGCACCATAACCTCTCCGCCGACCACGATCGGAGACGAGAAATTCACAGCCGGCCTCGCGGGTCCGGCGCCAGTGCCGCCGCCACCGCTGCCGGCGGTCGTCATTTGAATCCCCGGATGCCACACGTGCAGCGTGTATTCGCCCGGCGGAATACCCTGCAACGTGAAACTTCCCTCTTCGTCGGTCAGGGCGTAGCCGGCATGATCGACCACCCAAATGTAGTTGTCCATCCAGTCGAAGCCGCTGCCGGATCGCGTCTGAATAATGCCCAGCTTATCCACTTCAAGATCGGCGGTCGAGCCCCGCTTGAACAGGTTCTTGCTCCACAGCAGCATCTTGCCCGCCCGCCCGCGAATATTATGGGCCAAGTCGTCGCCATTGACGAAGCGGACCCGCCCGCCTCGCGGCACCAGCACGACCCGGCGATCAAACTGGCAATCGCGAATGGTGATCTCCACAGGCTGCTTCGATGCCGGAAAAGACGGCATTTGGACCGCGCCCGCCAGATACACCACGCATTCCCGCACACCGCCGGTTCGCTCATCAACACGAATCCGGTCCAGCGGTTTGGTGGCCTGGTTCGGACAGCAGGTCGAGCGGAAATCAGGGGCCACCGGCAGATGATCGGTCGGGACTTCGCCGCCGGTCCAAATCACGCGCCCGCTGATCGTGCCCGCATCGGCGGACACCTTAACAATTCGAGCGGCCCGTGGGCCGACGGTGGTTTGATCAATGATTGCGGCGCTGATCCGTCGAAACTCGGGCTTCGGCATAGCTTGGGCGGCGGGTTGCGATTCGCCGGAAGCGGCTGCGGGCGGCGGCACGTCGGCCGCCTCGGCGTCCTCTGCGCCGGGCAGTCGCGACTTGTCCACGGCCGTGTAATTCGTCAGCCCCGCTTGCCAGATGAAATCCATGAGTACTCTCATTTGCGTTTCGCCGTTGTCGGTATACACGGCTTCGAGCGGTTTGCGCAGCTCATCCGAATAGCCCATTTCCTCTGAAAAGGCGCTTTGGCCGCCGGGGAACCATGTCGGCATCGCCGTGTCCGGCTGAATTTTGCCGGGCGCCTGCATCCACTGCCGGAACCACTCGTATCGAATCCTCTTGTGCGTCAGTGCCAGATTCGGCGCGGACGGCGCGGAGTTCGATCCCGGCACCGCAGGGTCGCCGAGAACGTGACACGACAGACACACCAACTCGCCAAACAGACGCTCGCCCAACGCGAACCGCTCCGCGTCCATAGGCGTGAAGTCGTTGTATTCGAAGGGGTATTGAATGTCGTACAAATGCGCAAAAAATTCCGCATTGCCCAACACATCGCGATAGACTTCGTCGATCGCGGCTTCGTCCTTCTTGCGGAAGTCAAACCTGTTCGGCTTGAGCAGTTCGTTCTCGACGGAGTAGTCCCGCAACAGCCCGGCGAGCGAGGCCGTGGCGCCGTTGCGATGCCAGTCGTCCCGGGCGGACTCGGGATCGCTCGATTGGGCGACGTATTTATGAATCCGTTTCAAATCGTCGTTCAAATCGTTGGCTTCGTCCTTGCTCAGCGCGGCGAAGTAGTCCACCAAGATCGAAGCTTGCTCACCGGTCAAGTTGAAGCTGGGCATGCGCACCTTCAGCCAAGGCCGCAACTCCTCGACGTTCAACAGGAAACTGTGGAACCACTCCGGCTGGACTTTGGCGCCCTGTCCCCGCAGCCACGGCGGACCATTGGGCACGTCGAACGCACCGCCGTAACCGTCGCCCAGCCGGGCCAGGGCACTGCCCGCGTCGTCCTCGCCCTCCTCTTCGTCATCCCCTTCGTCTTCCTCTTCCTCGTCCCAGTCGTCCTCTTCATCCTCCGATGCGGCGGAGATGAATTGGTGGATGGTGGCCACGTTGTCTTCGATGCGGTGGCAACCAATGCAGTTCAAGTCCCGCACCAAGAACCGACCCTCGGCGATGGGGCCGGAGAGCTCGCGGTCGTATTGGATCTTGAGCGCGTCGGCCACGCGCGCCGGACGGCGGGACAGCAAGTAGGTCACCAGCGCATGCACCTCGTGCTCTGCCAGGTAGAAGTTCGGCATCTTCAACTTGGCATAGGGCGTCTTGATTTTTCGACGATCCCAAACGCTCGGATTGAGCAACTTGAGCGTGGCGAACGAGGAGTGCGTGTGTACCGAGTCGATTTCTATGTTGCCGCTGTGGGACCATTCGATCAGATCGGTGCGGTCTTTCGGGTACAACTCCTGAAATTCTTCCGTCTCCGCGAGCGTATGGTGATAGGCGCCGCCGAAGAATGCGAAATCAAGCTGGTGAATGCTCTTCTCGCCCCAATCAGTCAGTTCGGTGCCCGGCCGAGGCGTCGCCTCGAAGCCGGCGATGTCGTGGCACGCGTAACAGCCGTAGTGTGTGATCGCCTTTTGGCCCACGAAGAGCATCTTCTTTTCGGTCAGGTCCATACCCGCAAGGGCCTGCTCATAATGTTGCGTTCGCGCGTCTTGAACGGCGCGTTCGGGATGCTTGCTGAGCGTGACGATGAGCGTGCGCGTGAGGAGGTCGTCGGCATCCACCTGGTACTTCTCGACCGTGGCTGCGGAATTCTGCCCGGACAGAAAGTCCGCTATGCTGCGATCCAGAGAGGCCACCGTGGCATCGGAGACCTCGAAGGGGGCCGTGTCGAACGTATCGTGTTTCAGCGTCACCAGATAGGCGGCCAGGTCCACAGCCTCCTGCTCGGTGAGTCGCAGCCGCGGCATCTTCGTATAGCTGGAATAGTGCCGAGGCTCCTGCAACCAACCATAAAGCCAATCCTTCGAG
>JACZTW010000136.1 GCA_022573485.1 Planctomycetota bacterium | reverse complement strand
CAGCGCCTCGCTCAGCGTACGAATCAAATACGTCTTGCCCAGCCCCGGCACGCCCTCGATCAGCGCGTGTCCGCTGACGAACAAGCAGGTCAGCACGCCTTCGACGATGTCCTTGTGCCCGACGATGGCCTTTTCTACCTCGCTGCGCACGTCGTCGAACTTCTGGCGAAACTCCTTGGTGAGTTTCTCCACCGCTGGATCAACCTTCATAGCCATGCATTGCTCCCGTTCAACAGATTCTCAAAAACGTGCTCCGTACTTTTCTTCCCAATTCTCCGCTAGCGATCGGCGTCTCTGCCGACCGCCGGCCGACACGGAGGTCGGCCGCTACTCCCGTTCCCCGTTCCCTGTTCCCTATTCCCTATTCCCTGTCTTTCTTGTCATCCATTCCGTCCCGCGCTCGCTTGCGGGCTGCGAGCAAGCGCGACGTGAAATCATCTGCAATCTTGGGCGGCTTTTGAGTTTCGGGTTTGCCTTGCGGCTGCCCCGCCTGATCGGCCTGTCCGGCGGCGGCATCGCCGAGACCGTCGCGGATGTCGCCGATTTTCTCTTTCGCCTTTTCGTCACCGACATCATACCGGGCGCCGCGGTCTGCCGCGCGGTCGCCGCCGCTCCGCTTCAACTTCTGGATTTTCTGCCCCGCACCCTCAGCCGTGCGGCTTTCCTGCACGCGCTCGCGTGTGTCCTTGAGCTTGGTCAGGGCGCCGGCGCTGGCTTCGCCCGCACCGCCGAGCGCCACCACCGAATGCGTGAAGAACTCGACCGAAGGCATGATCGCGCGAAAGCGGATCGTCCAACCGACAATCTCACCCACCAGAAGGACCAACATGATGCCCCACAGGCGATAGAACCCAGGCCAGTCGGCGATGCCGAAGCCGAACAGCAAAACGACATCGAGCACCACCTCCACGAAAATCGAGACGGCCACGGTCGATGCCAATCGGCGAAACGCCACATCCATCAAGAACAGCGGCAGCAGCAACCACGCCAGCACCCACTCCCAGGCGGGCTGGTGCGATCGGGTGGGCGGCAGGTCATGCCGAAAGACGCCGTCCGCCTCCGGCTCGAAGCCCAGCTCCTTGCCGCCGGAAATGTCCGTGATCTTCTCCAGCATCACGACGTTGGCGCTCAGCTCCTTGTATTCCGGCGAGTAGGGCACGGACAATCCAGTGTGGCCGATCGACGAAGTGTCATCACCTTCGGTCATGAACAAGCTGGCCACGAATTGGCCGGTCTGATTCACGGGAAACTTGGCTTCATACTGGCCCGGGCCTGTCTGGACGAGTTTGATTATCTCGACATCCGATCCAACCGGCTTGGCCACCCGGGCTTGAAGGTCGAGGAAGTTCATGTAGTTGGAATTCTCGTCCAGGGCATTGACGATGATGCGGCCTTGGTTCCCTTCGAGTTTGGTAACCACGTCGAAGTTGCCCTGCTTGCCCTGGTTCATGGTCCAGGTCACGATCTGGGCCCACAGCTTGCCGAAGCTGGCCCAGTCGGTCCATTCCTGGCCCCAATGCGTCCAATACCCGCTCGTGAACGCCACTGTTCTTCCCAGCCCGATTTGCCAGTGTGCCAATACCGGGTCGTCGCCGTCGCTGGTCTTGCGGATCAGCGGCATTTCGATCATGCCATCCTGTTTGGGTGAAGTCATTACCAATCCGCCCAGCGGGGGAATGTCCGCTTGCGTGCCGAAGCCGACCCACAAGTCGGACATGGCATAGTTCAGTTGCGGCGTGAAGGGAGTTTCCATGATCAAAGGCCGGCGAATGACTTTCGATTCCTTGACGAAAATCTGCGGCAGCTTCTTTGGATTCCGCACGGCGTAGAATCGGCCGCCGGTGTCCTTGGCGATCTTCCGCAGTGGGGCTTCCTGCACGTGTGCGCCATAGCCGATGGCCACCGCGCTGCACGTGATTTTCTTTTCCTTCATGTATTGGATCGTTTCTTTACTGGGCGGCTGCGCGTCGCCGTCGCTGATGATGATCACATGCCGCTGAGCGGCGTCGGTGCACTCCATCAAAGCATCGACAGCCATCTCCATGGTGCGTCTGAAGTCCGGCATGTCGCCGTTGGACATGCGCTGAATTCGCTGCTTGATCGCCGTCTTGCTGGTGGCCACCGCCATGGGGACCGACCACTCGATTCCTTTCATATGGCTGAAGCTCAGCAGGCCGAAATAGTCCTTGCTGCTGATCGTATCGACCGCCTTTTCCGCGACACGCTTGCCCCAATAGTTGCCGCGCGGCATCTCGCAACTGTGCATGATGATGACCAGCGCCCCGCGCGGGATGACTTGGCGGTGCTTGATCTCGAAATCGACGGGCATGATTCGTTCGAGCGGTGTGCCGATCCAGCCGCCGGCGCCGAAAGATTCCGGACCGCCCGTCATAATCAAGCCGTGGCCCATATCACGCACATAGGTGGCGAAGGCTTTGTGCTGTTCGTCGGTAAACCAGTTTGCACCGACGTTGGCGAGGATCACGGTCGAGAACTGCATCAGGCGGAGCAAATCGAGGCCCTGGGCATCCTCGACGTTGACAGCCTCCACGTTGATCTTCTCTTTTCGAAGCGCCCGTACGAGTTCCGCATCGTCCGCGATGTCCCCAGTCAAGAGCAGCACCTTTTGCTCGCCGCCGACGAAAGTGAAAGCAGTGGCTTTGTTGTTTTCGACGATGGTGTCGGCAGAGTCATTGTCCGGTCGAAATGTCAGCTCGAAGCGATGCGCGACGCTGCCATGAACGGGTAATTTGATGAAGAACGGGTTCTGCCCCGGCCGGAGCCGCACTCTGGCGATGTCCTCAGACAGTTCCACAGGCACACCATTGTCCGTCAGAGAAACAGTGCCGCTGACGGACTTCCGGGAGGTGATGATCGCCCGCAGCGGGATCATGTCGCCTTCCTTGGCGGACGCGGGCACCACCAGCTTTTCCACATAGACTTCCTCGGTGTGCAGATAGTACATGGGCAGCACGTCCACGCCGATGCCGTTGGCTTTCGCCGATCGAATCTCGTCCAGCACGTTGCCGACGTTGTTGTTTCCATCGGTGACGAGGACGATGCGTTTGGCAGTGTCGTGCGGGAATAGCGCCATGGCCATGCGCATCGCGCCGGCCATGTCGGTGCGATCCGGCAGCGAAGTCGCCGGAAGAACGTCGAAAAACACCCCGCCGCGCATCGGAAGTTGCTCGACGTAGGATTGGCCGTCGAATGTCAGCACGCCGACTTTGTCATCCTTGGGCATGTCCTTGACGGCCTCGTAGATGTATTGCTCTTGCTCGGCGTATTTCTCTTTCGGGATGCTGTTCGAGCGATCCAAGAGAAACAGCACGGTCAGATTCTTGTTAGTGCGAACGTGGGCGATCCCCGCAAGACACAGCACGAGAAGCAGCACCACAATCGAGCGAATCGCCAAAGATATGTAGCGTTTGAGCGGATCCAGCGAGCACAGCGCCCGCCACGACAGCGCCGCCATCACGGGAATGGTCAGCAGCAGCCAAAGCCAGTCAGGCTTCTCGAATGACAATGAAAAGAACTCAGCCATTACCGTTTCACTTGTCGAGACGCGATTCGGCAGCGGCCTGCGTCCCTACAGCTTCACAATCTGTACGCGATTGTTCACGGAGTCAAGCACATACAGCCGCCCGTTGGCCGCTTCGGTCGCGCCCCACGGCGAATACAGTTCGCCCGGCGTGCGTCCGCCCCGGCCCCAGATTCGCAACGACTTACCCGTGCGGTCGAACCATTGCAAGCGGTTGTTGCTGAACTCGCTGACCAGCAAGCTGCCGTCCCGGCATACATCGATATCATAGGGAAACCGCAACTGACCCTGCTCTACGCCGACCGAGCCGAAGCTCATCAAGTACTCACCGTCCAGAGAAAAGCGCACGATGCGGTGATTGCAAGCGTCCGCCACCCACAGAGTCTGATCCCCGTCGATGGCCAAACCCGCCGGACGGCTCAAGCGCACGCCGGCTACGCGTTCCGCACCGATGAAGCGAACGAATTCCAGATCCGGCGAGAACTTCGACACTCGGTCGTTGCCGCCGTACTCCCCAACGTAAATGAAGCCCGCATCGTCGATGGCAACGTCGGTCACCAGCCGAAACTGCCCCGGCCCGTCCCCTTGCTCGCCAAAGCTTTCGAGTAGTATGCCGTCCTGATCGAAGATCATCACACGGCTGTAGTGCGTGTCCGCGATGAACAACCGTCCGTCAGGATGCACCGTCAGGCCGATGGGCTTGCCCGCCTTCCAGTCCGGCATCCACCAGCCGGCCTCGTACTTGCCGTCGGCATCGAACCTCTGAATTCGCCCGCTCTTGTCAGCGACGAAGATCTTGCTCTCCGGCGATGCAGTGATGGCCCGAGGATACCAGAAATCCCCCCAGCCGAGCCCGGTTTCACCGAACATGCCCACCACGCCCCGGCCGACTCCGCCTGAGTTGTCGCAACCGCAGGCGGAAAGCCCGAGGACAATCGCAATCGCAAGAATAGTGCAAGAAGGGAAGCCGCTACCGGCGAACAGGTTGGTACGGTATGCTGGCATCTACATCGTCATGTGAAACAATCGTGACCACGTCGGAGGAGTTCGCCTAGTCTTTCTTCTCGGCTTCGCCGCTGTCGGCGGAGTCGTCCGCAGAATCGCCCTCAGCCTTCGGATCGCTATCCTCGTCTTCGCTGCGAAACTGCGAGAAGTAATTCTTGACGGCTTTGCGAAGGTGGCTCGGGATCCGGGTCTTGTTCAAAGCGTCGGTGGCGTCGCGCTCGGCGGCTGAGAACAACTCCACTGCCTCGGTGCCGACCTCGCCGCGCACTTGCTCGCCGTCGATGAATTTCTTGCCGATGATACTGCCCTTGGTGGTGATCACCGGGGTGCGTTCCTTGACCCAACGCTCGGCCGTCTTTTGTTCCGGACCGCGTCCGCCGCGACCCCGCCCCAAACGGCCCATGCCTCCGCCCGGTCGGTTGCCGCTGCCGTTGCAGGCCTTACACCCTTTCCCGTCGCAGCTCTGGCAAAAACTATTCTGTTGGTCGGACAGCTCATTCTGGGCTTGCTGAGCATCGGCGAGCATCGATTCCAATTCGCTGAGTTCCTGCTGCAATTGCTCCATATCGCTGAGCGCCTCCCCCACCGACTGCAACTGAGCCGAAGCGTCCGCCATGGATGAATCGCTCTGCATCATTTGAGCCGCCTGCTGCATCGCCCCACCCATCTTCGAGCAACTCTGGCAGGCCTTCTTTTGGTTCTGGAGCTTGTTCACCATTTCCTTGATTTGCTTCTTGTCAGCCCCCTGCTTCTTCATTTGCTCTTTGATCTTCTCGATGTCGGCTTTGGTCAGGTTTTCGAGGGCCCGCTTAGCGGTCTCCGGATCGACGCCGGATTTCTTCAATTCGTTCTCGAGCTGCTTCTTGCGCTCCTCTTGCTTGGCGAGTTCCTTGAGTTGCTCGGCGAATTTCTGAATTTGCGCTTGCATCTTCTTGCGCTGCTCGGGATCCTGCTTCATCTTCATCTTGGCGAGTTGTTCGCGCAATTCCTTCACGGCGTCCTGGGCCGCCTTGAAATCCCCTTTGGACAGCGCCTTCGACAGCTTCTCAGTCGGCGTCTTGGGCTGTTTCGTGTTCCTCAGCCCACGGAACATCCGGCTGAGTTCTTTCATTTCATTGAGTTTCTCATTCTTGGACTTGCGCAGGGCATCCGCCACCTTGTCGATCTTCTTAATGGCCTCTCGTCGAACCTCGACGGGCGTGTTCATTTTCTCGACAGGCAAGTCGTCGATCGTCTTGAGAGGCTGCACGAGATCCTTCAGTGCGGAATTCTTCTCGACTTGTTCCCGGAACCGTTGCAGCTTCTTCACAGTACGCTTGACGTCCTCACGGACAAAATCGTCCTGTTCCTGACGCGCGACCTTCGTCTCCGCAGCTTGCAGCGGGCCAATGGGTAGCCAAGTGACGATCAGCGCAACCAGGATGGCAGCGCTGGCGAAGGACAATGAGGAAGGCCAAGAGAACTTGATGAACGACCGCACGCTGATCCGGCGGTTGATTTGTTCGGCGTCTTCGATCACAGCCTGGGCAAAAGGATCCTTGGAATCGAGGCAATACAAACCGCTGCTGGTCCGCTCCTTGAGCCCGGCCGCCTGGTCGAGAACTGCGGCAGCCGCAATCCGATCGTGCCGCCGCATTCCCACCCCGATTGAAGCTGCGGCCAGAGCGGCAGCGGCCAGTCCCAGGCAGATGTACAGCAAAGGCAGCGAGAGATCGAAGAGCTTGTCCGCCAAGATGATAGCACACCAGGCAGCGGCCCCCCAGAGCAGACACCAACCCAGCGCGGAGAACCAGTCGTTGACTCCGAGACGCCACTGGGTTTGCTTCACGTTCCGCTCGAAGGTCGTCATGCCGATCTCCTTAGCCACCTGATCTTAGGCTATACTGGTTGCGCTGACAAGGAACGGTCCCAGCGTGTGTCGCTGGCGGCCCTATTGGGCGCAATAATAAGACTTATTCGATTCCACGGACAAATGATTCGCAGATTTCCAAAAAAAATGCGTCTGGCCAAGCGTGAAGACATCAGGAAGGCGTTGCGGGGGCGGTGCATCGTCCGTGACCGCAAGCTGACTATCTACTTTGCTACCAACGGTTTAGGAGTATCGAGACTGGGCCTGAGCGTCGGCCGGAAGTGCGGACCGGCGGTTGTGAGGAACCTGATCAAACGGCGAATCCGGGAAGCGTTCAGGCTGTCCGGCATCGGGCCGAGCAGGCCGGGATACGACCTGCTGTGCATCCCGGCGAATGACGCGGTCCACGCCATGTGCGACTACCGCGATTCGCTTGAGGAACTGCTGCCGCGAGGCGTCGCCAAGCTCCGCCGACAAGAGCGCGCACAGTGAGTCTTGAAGCTGCTTCAGCTTACCTATTTTCAACGCCCCGAAATCGGACTATCATAGCAACCCGCCTCTTAGTCGAACACAAGCATTACTGAGGAAACGGTATGAGCCTGTTACAAGGGAAAAAGGGTCTGGTTTTCGGTGTGGCGAACGATCGCAGCATCGCCTTGGCCGTCGCCGATCAATTGATCAAGCACGGCGCGACTTGCGGATTCGTTCATTTTCCCGGCGAAAAAAACGAACGCCGAACACAGAAAGCCCTTGAAGAGAACGGCATGAACGACGCATGGATGGTCCCCTGCGATGTGTGCAGCGACTCGGAGCTCGACGACGTCTTCGCCGCTGCCAGAGAAAAGTTCGATGCAATCGACTTCGTGGTGCATTCGGTCGCCTACGCCGATCGCGCGTTCTTGAAGGTGGGCAACTTTACCTCCACGCCGCGCGACGTGTTCGCACAAGCGATGGACATCAGCGCCTATTCGCTGCTGGCCGTCGCGCAGCGCGCTCGCGAGATGATGCCCAACGGCGGCGGCATTATTACCATGACCTACTACGGCGGCGAGAAAGTCCTCCCCGGATACAACGTCATGGGCGTGGCCAAGGCCGCCCTGGAGAGTATCACGCGCTATCTGGCCAGCGAACTCGGCGACAAGGGCATTCGGGTCAACGCCATCAGTGCCGGTGCGCTGCGAACCTTGAGCAGTATGGCTGTCGGCGGCATCGACACCATGTTCGATCACACCGTGACGAGGGCCCCACTCAAACGCAACATCACCGCGGATGAGGTCGGCAAGACAGCGGTCTACTTGCTGAGTGATCTGTCGAGCGGGGTCACCGGCGAGACGGTTTTCGTCGATGCCGGATATAACATCGTTGGCATATAACTGAGATCGCGCGGCAGAACCTCCCAGAAGGGAGGCATACGCGGTGCGGCATGTTCGGCGCAAAAACCAAGCGCGACGGCGGACCGCCGCGCTCGGCGCTTAGCGTTCGACAGATTCAAAAGTTGACAGCCACGTCCAGATTGCACGCAATCAAGCGGCACTTGGTGACCGTCATGAAGGGGTTGTCTGCAATCTTGGTCACAAACAGTTGCTCGCAGCCCACAATGTTGATCAGCGGACTCCGGCCTGGCGTGACTGCGTCATCGGGCACACGCAGCAAGTGCCCGCTCCAATTGCACACATACGCGCCGGGCTCTTTGATGCTCTCAAAAGGCACCACTTGCCCGATGTTGCCGGAGTTTCCAAAGTTGTGTCCGTGTGTTCCAGTCCGTGATTCCTGGGCCATGGCCAGACCTCCTGTCAAAAAGTGTTGAACTTGACTCTTAAAAGACCCTGAGGAGCGAACGCACTCAGGACGAATCGCCGATTCCCATCTGGAAAGCAGCGAAGCGAAGTCATGCAATTTCTTCCTCGATCGGCCGGCACACGCGCCAGCAATTTCCTTAGTAAATCGAGCGGCTACAAATGTCAACGAGAATGCTGCCTCTTTGCGACTCGATTCGGGCAGCCTCAGAAGCGACGGTCGGAGGGATCACACGCGGCGCCGTGTCAAGAAAGCCAGGCTGGTCGCGCAAAGTCCACGCCGCCAAACCTTAACTGACGAATTCAGTTTTTGCGAACATTCCCGGAGCGCTGCCGCGGGGCCTCTCCATTCCTCTTCCGCAGCAGCAGCCCCGAGATCGCGAATCACGGCGAACTTCCCACCAAGAACTGCGAATCCGTGGGACGGGTCGTAGCCCCGGAGGGCGGTGACCGAGATTTGTTCGCGCATAGCACTTGACGCTCCGGCGACCTGTGTTACAGATATAGGTACCGTATCAGGAAGAAACGGGAATTTTTCATGCGTGCCATCACGTTAGGCGGATGATGGGATGCTTCGGTCCCGTAAGCGGTGCCGCGCCGCACACTACATGGAGGTAGTTCAATGGCCAACCAAACGGGGCAAACAAAATCGGCTGACTTCGGCGTCAACAGCACCGGACCTCGCGTGCTCCTGCAAGACATTCTCGCACCCGGAGCCTATGTCTGTCATTGGAATGGGGACTTGCTGCGCGTGCTGGAGAATGAATTGCCCCCGGACGAGCTTCCGAACCTGCCGGAGACCACGGAAGACCAAGTGCTCGAAACGACGAAAGTCAGTGACGATCCCTTCATCCCGATTTCGCAGGCACGGATGGCAGCCTCGAATTTTGACATCGATGTGAGCTTCTAACTCGAATTTCCAGCCACGAAGACACCAAGACACGAAGGAAAGGAATGCAGAATGGAGAATGAAGAACGGGGAAGCAAAGGCAAAGTTTGGGATTGTTTGCTTGACGTCGGAGCTGTTTCTCCTTTTCCCATTCTTCATTTTCCATTCTCCATTTCTCACTCTTGGTGTCTTTGTGGCAAAAACAACGTGACAAGTACAGGCTAGCGCGCCGGGCATGAGTTTGGCAGCGGACGCTTTCCGAACGGAATGAGCTTGTGGCAGTTCACTCAGTATCTTTACGGTGGCTCGCGGAAAATCGCCGCGCCCGCGCTGAAGATCGCGCGGCACGATCAGCACCGCCGCGCGAAGACACTGCGCCGGTCGTGGACTCCGAGCCCTTATCGACGAAACAGGAAACTGCGAAGACGGACCCTGAGCGGGGCGAATCTTCCACGGAGTCTGAACCTGCGGACTCGCGTCGTTCCGACGGTGCGCTGGGGCTGTCGAGTTCGGAATTCGATCGCCTGCTCAACCGATTCGGATTGCAGGGCGGACGCGCGCTGCTGGCTCTGATTTACAAGCTGTCTTCGATCGAGTCGGAGTTGACGGCGCTGCGAAAAGCGATCGAAAAGGCCGGACCACTGAAGGTCAA
>JACZTW010000135.1 GCA_022573485.1 Planctomycetota bacterium | reverse complement strand
ACAGCCAGGAGCTCAGCCCGTTCCTGAGTTATGCCCACCGCTGGGACAAGTTCAACTACATGGCGGGTCTGACGTGGCGCATCCCGATGGATCACCACGATGCCGTACACAGCGTGCTGTGGGATATGCACTTCAGTTATGAAGTGTGGGAGAACTTCTATCCCTTGGTGGAATTCCATGGCCTGCACTATCTCAGCAACGCCGATCGGCTTCCTTTTGACGTGGATGCCCTGGACTACGGCAATATCGGCTCGAGCCATGTCGCCGGCAACAGCGTCTATTGGGCGGGCGTGGGTTTCCGCTGGCATGTGATGCCGCACGTCTCCGCCGGTGTGACCTACGAGTTTCCGCTTATGAATCCGGACCGCGACATCTTCGAAGAGCGCGTCACCGTCAATATCTCGTTCGGCGTTTAGCGTGGTTTCATCACGAGAAGGATTTTGCCATGAAACGACAGTGGTATTGTTCTCCCAAGCTGATTATGCTGTGCAGCGGTGCGCTGGTGTTCGGCATCTTTCCCGGCTGCGTGGAGATTGCTATCCTGAAGTTCGCGACCCCGTTCTTGTTGGGCAATTGATCTTACGTTGATGCCTTGCGCACGCACCGTCGCGGTCAATTGCCGGCGGCTGAGGTGTGCGAGACAGAGGAATCTCAAATGAAACGATCCAAATACATTCTATTGGGCCTGGCCTGCGGCGGCCTGCTGCTGCAGGCGAGTTGTATCACCGATCTTATTCTGTTCGTCGCTCCGCTGGTGGTATAGCAGTCGAGGACATCCTGCGCAGGCTTCCAGGCCCCACCCGGCAATGAAATCTTGAACGTCGCTAGCGATGCCCATAGGGGCGGGCTCGATCTGATCCGGCGTCATGCGCAGGATTTCGTCGATATGATACCGCACGCAATACAAGGTGTGATCCAGGCCGGATCCCATGAGTGAAGCCCCATCATCCAGATTCCCGGCTGCACTGACCCTCGACCCTGCGGGAGTCCCGCGCGCCGCTTCCGGATGGCGTGCCGTAATCCCTCTCGGCGCCTGCATATTTCTAACCATGCTGCCGGTCACCATGATGGTGCCGGTGCTCAAACAAGTCGTGGCCGACCGCTTTGGCGTGTCCACATTTTGGACGCATAGCTTCATGTCCATCAATATGGTGGGCGCCATTGTGGCGGCGCCGCTGGGCGGAATCCTCGCCGACCGTCTGGGCAGGCGTAAATGGATCCTCGCAGCCGCGCTTCTGTGCGACGGCATTTTGCTTTGGGCCCTTGGGAACGCGAAGACCTTCCCACTGTTCATGGCGCTGCGGCTGTGCGAGGGAATGTCACACATCCTGGCTTTGACAACGCTCATGGCCATCGCTTCGGATTGGGCGCCGTCGGGTCGTCGTGGCCGGATGATGGGCGTGATCGGCGCCTCGATGATGTTCGGTACGACCGTTGGCTCTCCGCTCGGTGGAACCATCGGTCGGGCCGCGCCGCTGCTCGTGTTTCCGATCGGCGCTCTGATCGCTCTGGCCGCGGGCCTGCTCGTTGTGCTCTTCGTCCGCGAAGCCGATGCTTGCAGAAACGGAATCACATTTCGCGATATTCGTAGACTGGTCCGTACGCACCGTGCTCTGGCGGTGCCCTACGCCTATGCATTCATTGATCGCCTCTGCGTCGGAGTGATCATCAGCACGTTCGTGCTCTACCTGAGCGATAGTTTGTTGCTCGCTCCACATCAAATCGGTATGATGATGGCCTGTTTCATGCTGCCGTTTGCGGCGTTGACTTATCCTGCAGGCCGGCTCATCGACCGCTTCGGCCGGGTTTGGCCGATTGCGTTCGGCAGTATGGCGTTCGGCGTCGTGTTTGCGACCTACGGTCTGTGGAGCCCGGATCTGCTGGTCGTCGCGATGGTCATCTCCGGTGTGCTGAGTGCAGCGATGTTCGCACCAAACTTGGCGCTGTGCGCGGACCTGAGCCCCAGAGAATTCAGCGCCACCGCATTTGCCGGCTTCAACGTGGCCGGCTCCCTGGGCTTTCTCTGCGGCCCGCTCCTCGGCGGAACACTGTGTACTGTCCTGCTGTCGGCTTCCGGCGACGCGAGCGGCTACAAAATAACGCTCGGCTTGGCCGGGGCCACTGAAGTTTTGTGCGCCCTGATCACTCTGCCGATGCTGTTGCGCTTACGTCGAAAGGGACTGATCACGTAATTGAACCAAGGATTTTGAAGGAGTATCGCATGGTTACTGTTGGAATGAACTACAAGATCATCGAGGGCAAAGGCGAACTGTTTGAATCGGTGTTCAAGAAGGTGCTGGGCATCATGAACGACATGGCGGGTCACAGCGAGTCGTTCCTCTACAAAGACGTCAGCGATCGCTGCTCCTATCTGATCATCAGTGAATGGTCGGATCGGTCTGCGTTCGATGCGTTCATTGCCTCAGATCGCTTCAAGGGTGTTGTCGACTGGGGTAAGGAAGAGGTACTCTCCGCCCGCCCGAAGCACGAAGTGTACGAGACGGCGAGCGACAAGCAGGATCCGGCTTCCGCCCCAGCCGGTTGCCCTGCGCACTAGGCGTTTCCCGCAGTACGAGTCGCACACCGCCCGTTCCGTCTGTCATACGACGCCGGCGCCCGTATCCCTTCGCCGGCGTCGTGAGGCGAGGTCGGGGCCGGGCCTGTCACCTCACTGCGACAGTGCCCACTCGTACGACACCTTCGGAAAACACGTCAGGCTTGATTCCATGCTGCAATTATACACCTTGATGTTCGCGTCGTGCAGAATCTCCGCCGCGTGTGCCAGCCACTTGCACATCTTGGGAAACTCGGTCTGTTCATGATTGAGCGAAACGTGATCTTTCCCGAAAAAGTGCGTCTGCCCGTTGGCGTGCTTCAAGTCGAGGCCGAGATAGAAGATTTGTTTGAACCCCATGTACACTGCAAGCTGAAGCGCGAAGTAGGATACTGTGTAACCCGAGTAGATTCCCTTCTCCAGATCCCAACTGAAGCCCTGCGAGCCCAGCAACTCGATCGGAATGCCGAACGGTCGATTCTCGAGTGTAAACAGGTAGCGCGTCTTCTTGAGCACTTCTTCGAACTCTTCGAAAAGTCTCTCGTCCATCGTGCAGTGATAGTGCGTGTCCGAGTAGATCAAAGCCGACCGATTCAGGCCGATTACGACGCGCCGGCGCAGGGGCGAGAAATCCAGTTCGCTGAGTGAGGGGCCCGACGCCAAAATGAAGACCTTCTGCTCATTGTGGATGTTCTTGAAATCGCTGATCTTGTCGTAGGCCATCGACTACTTCCTCCACCACGATTCATCGAAGCATACATACTTGATGCACCGGCGGTCATACGTGTAGGCACCATGCACAAGCCCGCTGCGATCGACGAGAAAAGAAGGATAGGAGACTTCGTGCTCAGCTTCATCAATATGTACAGGTTGGCTCCAGGAGACGCCTTGATCACGTGAACAGCACATACTCAAAGGATAGCGTCGATGTTCTGTCGTATGATTATGAACCACACACAGCTCCTCACCACTCTGAAAGGCCGCGATGCCGGAGAGCGGATTCGGCAACGAGGTCTGAATGACTTGAGACCACGTTTGGCCTTCGTCGTTTGAAATTGTCCTCAGGCAAGCACGTTGTTCGCCCGTCGGCCGAAGAACCATTATCCACTTGCGTATCGACACACCGACCAGGCAAGCCTGAATAGCCTTGGAGGCCGCGAAGCGGAAGTACTCCGTCCACGTGGACGTATGAGGATTGTAAGAAAGCAATACGGTCTCATTGCTGCGCTCGTCATAGGCCGGCAAAATCACGGATCGATCGCCACGCATAAGTGCGGGATGACGCACCATCATCCCTGGATCGTTGATAACGGTGTGCGGCGTTGACCATGTCTCACCTTCATCCGAACTGCGCGACGCCATCAAGACGGCACTGTCCCAGTAATGGCCGCGAAGCGTGACAAACATCAACCACAGCACTCCGTCGGCATCTTCAAACAGCACTGGATTCGCCAGCGTGCCATTCAACTTTGTGAGAATCCTCCTGCTCGCGCTCCACTCGCTGGAACCGGCCGCTTTCCGGACCAGCACGAGAATGCCTTCCTCGGTCTCGATGTTCGGATAAGCGTACCACACCATCAGCAACGATCCGGAAGCCGCCTGGCAGATGGAGGGTGCGTGGCAATGTGGGATGCCTGGATCGGGATTGGTGAAGTACATCTTGCTGAACATCGTCTTCGGTGACTGTTCCTTGATTGAGCGACCCCGAACTCGGCTCGCCCATGTCAACCGGTTAGCATCGGCCGGTCACAGGTGCATCTTTCGAGGGACTCCAGTAGTCGCCACAGTGATCCGCCATCTCACCCATGCTTGCACGCCTGTCGGAGGCGGAAATTGCTCGCTTGAAGCGCCTCGGCGGTCTTCTCGCGGAAAAACATAATCAACCCGTTCCGATCCGCGTCTTCGAGTTGCAGTTCTTCGTGTTTGAAATTATCGTTCTGGCGATACTCTCCGGAGAATCCCACTCCTTCAAGGATGACTTCCATGGCCGGGTGAGCTGCCAAGCTGCTCAGTGAGTAGAGCCGTCGCCCGTACAGGGCGAGCAATTGGGTGATCGCGGACAACACCAGCAGCCGTCCAATTCCCAACCCGCGAGAATGGCTCGACATGATCACGAGATCGATCCGCCCATAGAGATTGGACGATGACTGCTTGTAAGCGTTCGTGCTGACCAGGAACGAAACAACGCCCACCGGTTTGTCGTGCAGCGCAATCGCCAGCACCTGCGGTCTCTGCGGGTCCGGGCCGGTCTGACCGTCAAGACAACTGACCAGGCCGCACTCCATCGAGCGGAATCGTTGGTACACTTCCAAGTCCACGAATCGTACTTTCAGCCGTTGTTGCGTGCCGAAAATACGTTCAAGTTCCTGCGTCACGGCTGGCAGACTGATCACAGCCATGGCGACACCCAGCCTTCCCTATTCGAGCCAGACACGCACACCGTTGCTGCTGTCGGTCTCTTGGAATTCAAATAGATCTTGCGGGACATAAGCCTGTGCGCGAACCCTGCGTACAATAGCGTCAATCTCCTGGCCTTGGGCCTGGACCCTCGCGCACAATTCGTCACCCATCAGGTTGGCGATATCGTCGATCGCCGCACAGGGAAAAGTCAGGGCGACCTTTTGTTGGCCTTTCTCGGTGACACATATTTTCAAATGCCTGGCGATCGAATCGAAGGTGCCAGCCTGGGTCGGCGGCGCGGACACATCGAAATCGTCCAGCAGGTGTCGCGCTTCATCCAGATGTGGCTGGAGGGCGATCGACCAGGCGACGTTTGCTCCAAGCTTGTCCAGGTAGTAGCACAAACCGGCAAACGCCCGCATGATGAAAATCAAATGCGCGGGGGCACTCATGCGGAAGTTCCAGCGATCCGCACCGAGGATGTCCTCCATGCGCTCGGCCCGCTTCCATTGGGACAGATCGTACTGGCCCGGAGCGCCGAACGGATCAAACAGTACGCTGCAGACCGCCGCCAGCTTGTCTCGGATCGGCAGCAACAATCGTTCATCAAAACCCAAGGCGGCCAGAGGCTTGAACGGATCGCCCTTGCGGCGCATGGTGATCTCAATCAGCTTTAGCAAGGCCAAACGATGGTCGGGGGACAGAGATGTCACGCTGCCGTAGTCATACAAGATCACC
Organism: Planctomycetota bacterium; assembly: GCA_022573485.1. Taxonomy (GTDB): domain Bacteria; phylum Planctomycetota; class Phycisphaerae; order UBA1845; family CAIVHJ01; genus JACZTW01. The sequence goes on along the minus strand of JACZTW010000135.1, from coordinate 4,044 downwards.
TGCGGGCCTTCAGCCGCGCGTCGAAAACGGTAGTTGCCGGGATGCGGATCGCCATGGATCAGCCCTTCCCGAAAGAGCATGTGCAGGAATCCACGGAGCAGCGTGGTGGCCAACTCGAAGCGATCATTGGCGGGCCATCGTGTCGCGTCTTCGATCTGCTCGCCCTCGACCCATGACGTGACCAATACCTTCTCACCGCAAAACTCATCAATGACCTGAGGTACAATCCACTCAGGCAGGCCCGCCAATATTTGCTGAAAGCGTTGTTGGTGCTTCGCCTCCACGCGGTAGTCAAGTTCCTCTTCCAAATCGCGCAGGATTTCGGATCGATATGCGTTCATGTCGAATCCGCGGCGCAAATCACCGACCGGGCTCGACAACCAGCCGAGCATCCGCAGATCGGCTTTCACAGCCTTGCGGATGCCGGGGTACTGGACCTTGACGGCGACCTCACGACCATCCGGCAGCTCGGCGCGGTGAACCTGTCCCAGCGAAGCCGCCAAGCCGTGCGGGTCGATCGAAGCCACCACGTCTTCTACCGGCAACTCCCACGTTTCCCGAAGGATCGGCTCAACCTCTCGAAATGGGAGCGGCTCGGCGCCGTCGGTCAGATTTTGAGTGGCCTCGGCCAGGTCTTCGTCTCGACTCATGCTGAGGATTTGTCCGATCTTCTGCGGCAATCCGCGCAGCTTGCCCAGGCGCATACTGAGATGCTTCTGCGCGTTCGCGCGGACCGTCTCGTCCTTGCTGCGCATCTTTCGCGCCTGGCGAGCCAGATCGACATAGCCAACTCCGCGTCCGACAAGTGACTGTCGCATTCCGCAAGACCTCCTCATTAGATGCCAAGCCGCTGTTTATGACCCGACACGCCCCTCGTGATCCGGGGCTTGCCGGTCTCCTCCATATATCGGTTCAGCGATGGAGCCGATCGAGCGAGCACGCCGAAACTCGTCTGAATAGGTGATGAACTTCTCTCTCTTCGCCGGCGGGCACTGGACAGCATGAGGCGTGCAGTCGATAATTGAGCGAAATCACGATTTCGAACACAAAGGAGTCAGGGAATGGGTTTTCCGACTGAGCGACCGCGGCGGCTGCGTGGGCACCCGCTCTTGCGCGCACTGACTGCCGAAACCCGGCTGTGCAAAGAGCAACTTATTTGCCCATATTTCGTCTGTCCTGGGCGTGGCGTGCGCAAGCCCATCACTTCGATGCCGGGCCAGTTCCAGTTTTCGGTTGATACGCTCGTCGAAGAGTGCCAAGCGACTCAGCAGAGCGGGCTGCCGGCCGTCCTGCTCTTCGGGATTCCGGAAACGAAGGATGCCAAGGGGTCGAGCGGCTATGCCGACGACGGCATCGTGCAGCGCGCGATCGAAGCGATCAAGGAGCGCTGCCAGAACCTCTTGGTGATCACCGACGTCTGCCTGTGTGAATACACGGACCATGGGCATTGTGGTATCGTGTCCGACGATCCCCGGGCCGGCACGGTTGACAATGATGCCACGCTGCCATTGCTGGCAGCCGAAGCTGTGTCGCACGCCCAAGCAGGCGCCGACATTGTCGCACCGTCGGCGATGATGGATGGCCAGGTCCAGGCGGTGCGGAATGCGCTCGACGAGCGTGATTTTCCACACATTCCCATCATGGCTTATGCCGCCAAGTACGCCAGCAGCTTCTATGGACCGTTTCGTGAGGCTGCGGAGTCGCCGCCCGCCTTTGGCGATCGCCGAGCATACCAAATGGACCCAGCCAATTCGGACGAAGCCATGCGTGAAGTGGCCCTGGATGTCGCCGAGGGCGCCGACATCGTTATGGTCAAGCCCGCCTTGCACTTTTTGGACATCATCTATCGCACCAAGCAGGAGTTCGGCATGCCGACTGCCGCCTACTTCGTGAGCGGCGAGTACTCGCAGATCAAGGCCGCCGCCGAGCGCGGCTGGCTTGATGAGACCAAGGCCGTGCTCGAATCACATACCGCGGTGATCCGAGCGGGCGCGGATATGATCATCACCTACTATGCAAGGAAACTCGCCGACATGCTGTGAACCGGCGTGGATTGCCACGACGCGCCATACGCCGAATGAACGAGCCGAGCCGTGACACGGATTGCCAAAGAGTGTTCTCTTCGAGCCTAGTCTGGGACAATCGACACTATGACTACACTTCACATTCGCCAAGACGCTCTGAAAGACGGCCACTACCCCATACGCCTCACGTTGAAGCGAGCAGGCCAGCCCGATCTGGAGGCAAAGGCGAGAATCCAGTTCGCTCTCACCGAGCGAGAACAGAAAGACCTCCGCTGGTATCTCGAAGAATACCTCGAACGCGCAGAGACCGTGGAACCTATCACCGTTCAGCAGATCGAGGCGCTGATGAAAACCCGCGGCGAGGAACTCTACGCCAAAGTACTCGCAGCCGATGGCGACACCCAGGCGCTGTGGTTCCCCATCCGTAACGATCTGGCCGATCTGCGTGTCGAGATCGCTACCGGCGTCGCGGAAGCCGCTTCCATTCCCTGGGAGTTGATGCACGATCCGAAAATGGACTCCCCTATTTCGCTCCGGGTGAAATCCTTCGTTCGCGTCCAGTCCAATCCCAACCTCTCCTTCGTTTCCGTCCCGCCAGCCCAGGATGGCCGGATCCGCCTACTCTACGTGGTGTGCCGTGTCCCGAATGATAAAGTCGAACTGCGCGCCGTGGCCAACCGCCTGCTACAAGACCTCGGGGAGGATCGCCCCCGCTTCGACATCAAGGCCCTTCGTCCGCCTACCTTCGAGCAACTCCAGAAAGAACTTACCGACGCCAAGGAAGCAGGCCGCCCTTATCACATCGTCCACTTTGACGGCCACGGGATTTACGCGGATCTGAGCAAATCGAAACTCGCCGATTGGGCCGCGGCGCTGTCGGGCCTAGCGCTCGGCGGCGGAGAATCCGGGAAACGTGGCTATCTCATTTTCGAGCATCCCGGCGAGGACAAAATGCGTCCCGTAGATGGTGAGACCCTCGGCAAGCTTCTCCATGACAACGGTGTGCCGCTCCTGGTCCTCAACGCCTGTCAATCCGCGATGCACGAAGCCACTGACGCCCCGAAAACAGTCGATGGCACCCACGAAGAAATCCGCGCCATCGGCTCACTTGCGCAGGCAGTCGTTGATCAGGGCATCCCCGCCGTACTTGGCATGCGCTACAGCGTGTATGTCGTCACCGCCGCCCAATACATCGGCGAGCTCTATGCCGCCTTGGCCAAGGGCCGCGGCTTCGGCCAAGCGGCCACTGAGGGACGCAAACATCTTCAACTCAACCCCGAGCGCTGGGTGGGCCTCCAGCCCCGACCACTCCAGGATTGGTTCGTCCCCGTTGTCTACGAGGCCGTCCGCATCGAGCTCTTCCCCGGCGGACAACCCACCGAGTTGAGTGACCGGCCGGAACTTGATCCCGTCCAGAACAACCGCGCCCTTCTGCGCTACGTCCCGGAAGAGGGCTTCATCGGGCGCGACGAGACCCTCCTCGCCCTGGACCGCGCCTTCGACAGCCATCGCGTGATTCTCCTGCACGCCTACGCCGGGCAAGGCAAGAGCTGCACCGCCGTCGAGTTCGCCCGCTGGTATTCCATCACCGGCGGGCTGGGCGAACAACCCCGCGTCCTGCTCGCCTCCTTCGAGGGCCACACCGACCTCGACGACCTCCTCAACCAAATCGGGCAACCCTTTGCCCCGCTGCTGGAGTCTAAAGGCATTGACTGGGGCGCCGTGAACGACACTGACGAGCGCCGCCAACTCGCCCTTCAACTCCTCCGCACCTTTCCCGTCCTCTGGATCTGGGACAATGTCGAACCCGTGGCCGGCTTTCCGGAAGGCACGGAGTCTCAATGGACCGCCGCCGAGCAGGACGATCTCCGCGACTTCCTTCACCAACTCAGGCTCGACCCCGCCAGCAAGGTCAAGATTCTCCTCACCTCGCGCCGCGACGAACAAGAGTGGCTCGGCGGCATCCCGCATCGCATCCCCATGCCTCGCATGAGAAACTCCGACGCCGCCAAGCTCGCCC
>JACZTW010000134.1 GCA_022573485.1 Planctomycetota bacterium | reverse complement strand
GCCGGCGTGTTTGGCCAGGTCGGCCACGAGTGGATGCCCGAAGACGCGGGCCATGATGATGTCCGCATAGCGCCCGAGCACGATGCCGATGTCGTCCACCGTCTCCCGCTCGCCGAGCTTGATGTCGGTGGGCGCGAGGTAGATGGCATGTCCGCCGAGCTGGGTCATGCCGGTCTCGAACGACACGCGCGTGCGCAGAGACGGCTTCTGGAAGATCATGGCCAGTGTCTTGCCAGCCAGTCTGGGATGTGCCTTGCCCGCCGCCGTCTCTTTTTTCAGGTCGGCCGCCAAATCAAGCACCGCGAGGACTTCATCACTCGAAAAGTCCGTCATGGAAACGAAACTGCGCCCTTTGAGGCTCGAGATCATCGGCTGAACTCCACGGTTAGATAGCTTCAACTGTCCCGCACCGCCACCGCGGGGAGACCCTGCGGTGCGGGTTATTGTACCGTTCCAAATGCGTCTATGGAATCGTCGTTTCGACAGACTCCGCAGGGCATCATTGGAACACTCGACAACCAAAAGTGCACCAGTGCTTGGCCACCCGAAAAAGTGCGGGTTGGGTCTTGAAGTAGCGGCTGGCGCCCCTGCCGGCCGGTCTTCGAAATCCGCAAGACGGCCGACACGGGGGTCGGCCGCTACAAAGCCATCCCGCCGATTCAAGCGTGTCGATGCACTTGTGCCCGGTCAGCTCGCCAGCCAGTACGACATTTGCCTCACACCGGCGATGACGAGAACCACCGCGAGCGAGCCGCCGATCCACCGCGTCGGAATTACGTGCGTGAGTTTGCTCCCGATCAGGCCGCCGAGCACCGCGCCGGGCACCACGAACAATGCGATCGTCAATGGCGCGAACGGATCCCCGTCGTGACTCTCCCACCAATGATAGTTCTTGGCCAAAGCGCCCACCAGGCTCAACCCACATATCGTGGCCGCCGAATTGCCAATCGCCTGGCGGAGACCCACACGTAGAAAGATCTGCTGTGCGGGCACCGCAATGATCCCGCCTCCGACACCCAGAAGCCCCGACAGCAGGCCCGTCGGCGCGCCCACAAACAGGATCGCCTTCCAGAAAGGCACCGCGGCTGCGGACGGAGCTTCGTCGCCGACGGCTGCCGACGGGCGAACGACACGCTTTAGGTTGAAGCCCGCAGCGCAAAGCAGAAACACGCCGAACAGAGCGGTGAGGAATCGTTGCTGTTCTCCCTCAAACAGCCGCATTTCACTCAACTCCACGCCCACGATCACTCCGCAAATGGCGGCCGGTATCGTGGATTTGAGGATGTCGTAGCGCAGCACGCCGGCCTTCCTGTGCCCGTATACAGCCGCGGTGACCACCACGAAGTTGAGGATCATCGCACAGGCTTGGTGAAGGTGCTGGTGGGCCCCGAACGCTTGATTGAGCACGGGGATCAGAATGATGCTGCCCCCCAGGCCCAGCAGCGCGCCTACCACGCCTGTGATCAGGCCGATCAGAATCAGCACCACAAAACCCATCGTCGATCTCAACCAGTACTTCACGCCCGAGTGTCAGAAGATGGAGAGGATATGTTTTTGACTCAAGCAAAGCCAGAACTGAACCGTAATGGGATTGCAAGGCCTTGGACATCCTTGAGCCGGGCCCTTGAGGGTCCGGACCATTCGTAGGTCGCCGGGAACGCGGTCCGTGGCCTGAAGGCCACGGCTCAACAGGAAGACGCTAAGCACGCGCCGGCGGGGAACGCCGGCCACTGCGAATCAGCGCAGGCTGCGCTGAGATTCGATCAACCAAACGCCCCAAAGGCGGATACAATTCCCGACGGAAGGACGCCTTGGTTGACCGTGACTTCGTAGAACTCGTAGCAGGACATCCAACGGACCGCCACACTGAGGTTCGCACCGGCCGCCAGCCAGGTCATGTACTCCGCCAGCGCGTGGTGCCGGTTCCACAGTAACACGCAGCCACCGAAACCGGCGAGGAGGATCTTGAACATGGTCAGAGCGAACGGCCCCAGCACCAGCAGATACCGGGCAATGGGATTCGTTTCCGTCAGCAAGCCATGTCCATGAGCGTGCAAGGTCATGAACAGATCGAACGCATTCATGATCCAAATGGCGGCGACAAGCAAACAGATACGCCGGCCACGGCGACGAGCAGGGGAAAGACACGTTTGTGGAAAGAGCGCCGGATGGGTGATAGTGAGTGCTTCGCTCATTGTTTTCGTTCCCTGGATCGGGCCACTACCCGTATCGACAAGCAGGAATGACCGCTTGCGGTCGCTGCGCGCCGGCCCCGGCTCATGCCGTTCGCGGGTCTGAGCGCGGATCTGCCAAGCGTCCGATAAGCGGATACCCCTGAGCCATGCTTCGTCGGAGATCCCCCGATTGGTCCCCGGTGCAGCACGATGGGTCTGATGCCCAGCGAATCGCGTTCCATCGCAGCGAACGAGACGACCTCGAATGAGCATCGGGTGACGATTCACGCGCAGCGGTACGGAACCGTCTGCATTGATTGACGACGCTCAGCACGCCCGCCGGTCAGCAGGTTCTGCTTTCAAAAGTTTTGAAAGACGGTGGCAGGCCTTTTAGCGGGTTCCTAGAATGTTTCCACGTATCAGGATGGAATGCCATGAAACCTGCGGTCTTGCCTCTGCACGACATTTACGCCCCGATCACAGAGCATCTGCGCGCGGTCGAGCAGCTCTTCGACGAGGAGTTGGAGTGTGATTTGCCTTTCCTCGCGCAGATCTGCGAGCACGTCAGCAAATACCGCGGCAAAATGCTGCGCCCGGCGCTCACTCTGCTCGCGGCGCAAGCCTGCGGCCGAGTCGACCGGGAACACATCACCATCGCCGCCGTGCTCGAAATGGTTCATTTGGCGACGCTCGTGCATGATGACGTGCTCGACGAAGCCGAGACCCGCCGCCGCTCACCCACGATCAACGCCATGGCCGGCAACGAGACCGCCGTCCTCGTCGGCGACTATCTCATCAGCCACGCCTATCATTTGTGCAGCAGCCTCGACTCGCAATATGCCTCGCGGACCGTCGCCTCCTGCACCAACACAGTTTGTGAGGGCGAGCTCCTGCAGGTCCACGAGCGCGACAATTGGGCGCTCACGCAGGAGCAGTATCTGACGATCATATCGCGGAAGACCGCCTCGCTGATCAGCGTGGCCTGCATGCTCGGGGCCAAGTACGCCGGCGCGGATGCAGCCACCATCAACGCCCTGGAATCCTATGGCATGGATACGGGCGTCGCCTTTCAAGTCGTCGACGACATTCTCGATTTGGTCGGCTCCGAACAACAGCTTGGCAAGACGCTCGGCCTGGATCTCGACAAAGGCAAGGTCACGTTGCCGATCATTCACTACCTCGAATTCGCGGATCACACCGCCCGGCAGCGCCTGCGGGCGTTGTGCGCGAACCCATCGGATCAATCGCGCGCCGAGATTCGCGATCTGCTCGCCGACAGCCTGGATTGCGCCATGAACTTCGCCAACCAGCGCGTGCAATCGGCGCTGGCCTGTACTGATCGGCTGCCCGAATCACCCGCGCGGAATTCGCTGCGGGCCATGGCGGAGTTCATCGTGCAGCGGCGCTATTGATCGCGTCGGCATCATTGACCCCAGCCCGGCCCACGGCTACAGTCTCGCCATGTCAACATCAGACCACATCGAACGCGTGAGCGCCGTGCTCGAAGGCCGGCAACCCGACCGGCCGCCGGTCAGTTTCTGGCATCACTTTGATACGCACCAGCGCTGCGGCCCGGCTGCGGTGCAGGCCCACCTCGACCACGTTCGCACTTACGATCTCGACTTCCTGAAGGTCATGAATGACAACGGCTATCCCAAGCCGTGCGAGTTGACTTCGGTACGGGATCTCGAAGCGCTCCAGCCGCAGAGCGGCGACGAGCCGGAGTTCGCCCGGCAGCTCGAACTGCTCGAAGCGCTCTCCGGCGAACTGTCCGGGCACGTGCTCATGGCGACGACGCTGTTCAATGCCTGGGCGACGCTCCGGAAGCTGATCAAGCCGAAACCCAAGCCCGGCCCGCCGGACCTCACCGTCGTGCAGACTGAAGCCGACCGCATCCTGGCGGAGTTTCTGGCTGAGGATATCGAGGCCGTAGCTCGGGCCGTGCGGGTCATCGCGGAATCGCTCACTCGATTTGCAGCCCGATGCGTGCAGGCCGGCGCCGACGGCATCTTCCTGTCCGTGCGCGACGATTGGCTGGACAGCGATCCCGACACACCCGGCTCGTACGACGAACTCGTCAGGCCGACCGACTTGCAGATCCTCGACGCTGTTGCCGACGCGCGCTTCAACATGCTGCACGTTTGTGGCCGACCGCTCAACTTCGCGGCCTTCGCCGAGTATCCCGTCCACGTGATCAACTGGGCGGATCGCGCTGCGGGCCCTTCGATCGCCGATGCGATCAAGACCACCACGCCGGCCATCTGCGGCGGCGTAGACAACCTCGCGGAACTCCCCAACGGCACAGCGCAGCAGGTCGCTGCCCAGGTCCGCGACGCCCTCGCCCAAGCCGGCGAGCGACCGATCCTCATCGGGCCGGGATGTACGTTCGACCCGCAGGTGGTCCGGCCCGAGAACCTGCACGCCATGTGCGAAGCCGCACGCTCCGCGTGACGCTCACAGACCGAAGAACAGCTCGGCATTCGCCGTGGTCAGGGCTTCCAACTCCGCCGGCGTCACTCCCTTGAGATCGGCGAGGAACGCCGCCGTATGCACGAGCAGGCGCGGTTCGTTTGGCTTGATCTTACGGTGCGGCTCGGGCGACAGGTACGGCGCATCGGTCTCGAGCATGAGCTGTTCCAGCGGATAACGCCGGGCGATGTCCCGCAGGTCCTTGCTGTTCTTGAAGGTCACCATGCCGGTGAACGACAGCCACCACCCGCGATCGACGATCTCATCAGCCTCGTCGCTCGCATCACTGAAGCAGTGAAAGACCACCCGGCGGTCGCGATAGCCGTGATCTTCCAACATCGCCACGACGTCCGCGACAGCCTCCCGACAATGGATGATCACGGGCAGCCCGCTGCGCCGCGCATCCGCCAATTGAGCGGAGAACACGTCTTGTTGCGTCTTGTGGTCGGCGAAGTCGTAGTGATAGTCCAGCCCGATCTCGCCCCAGGCCACCACGTTGGGGTTGTGGCGCAGTTCGCGGAGCAACTGCCAGTCGCCCGCTTTGACCTTGGCTGCTTCGTGCGGATGAATGCCGACCGTCGCGGAGACACCGCGGTAGTGGTCCGCAGCGGCGATCGCCCGGCGCGAGTCCGCCGCGTCAGTGGCCACCGTGATCATCCGCGCCACGCCCGCCGCGCGGGCCCGCTGACAGACGCCGAACATGTCGCGGAACAACGCCTTAGAGGTCAAATGGCAGTGTGTATCAATCAGCGACATAGGGACAGGATAGCACAAGAGCAATGGTTCGCATCATGGATCGACGGGCCACGTCAGCCCGAATGCTTCAAACCGCAGAGGCCGCAGAGAGCGCAGAGTGTTGTTGACAAGGAAAGTACGGCCAAGTTCGAGCCGGTGCCGCTTTGACCATGTGTCACTTGTTGTTCTGCGTCGGATTCGCCAAAGTTCTTTCTGTTCCTTCTCTGCGACCTCTGCGTTCTCTGCGGTAATATCTCCGCGCTAACCATGCTCGAATGCGTCGGGGAAGTGGCTGATGTGCGGCTGGTCTTGCAGATCGTAGTTGACCGCCACGACATCGAACTGACACGGCAGGTCTTCGAGGTGCTTGGCGTGAACGAAGTAATCCGCCACGCGGGCAAGCTGCCGGCGCTTGCGGGAATCGACCGTATCTTCGGGATGATTGGACATTCCAGACTTGGCTTTGACTTCGACGAAGCTGACCACTTGATCCCGCAGCGCGACCACATCGAGTTCGCCGACGGGGCAACTGAAGTTCCGGGCGAGGATTCTGTAGCCCTGCTTCTTGAGGAACCGCACGGCATCGCGCTCGGCACGGCGTGCGAAGGCCCGGCGCTCCCGCGACATCGCCGCTTATCCCTGAACGCCGGCGAGTTCGCGTTCTTGTTCGCCCGCTTCCGCCGATTCAACACTGGCTTGCGATTTGTCTGATCCCTTCGCCGCGCCGCGAGTGTGACGCACGCGCTTCTCGCGCAGACGACGCGACTTGCCGACCCGATCACGCAGGAAGTACAGCTTGGCCCGCCGGACCTTGCCCGAACGAACCACCTCAATCTTGACGATCGACGGCGAATGGACCAAAAAGATGCGCTCCACGCCTTCATTCGCTACAATCCGCCGCACCGTAAAGGTCTCGCCGGTGCCGGCGCCTTTGCGCGAAATGACCACGCCATTGAAGATCTGAACGCGCTGCTTATCGCCCTCGCGGATATTGATGTGCATATTGACCGTATCGCCCACGCGAAACTGCGGTGGCTCCTTGCGCTTATACTTGGCATCCACGAGTTCGATGAACTTGTTCCTGCTCATGACGTCACTCCAGGTCGGTTCGTCTTGAATGTTCCAGCAAATCGGGGCGCCGCTGCCGCGTCCGCTCAATCGACTGCGCCCGCCGCCAAGCTTCGATCTCCGCATGGTTGCCCGACAACAAAACTTCGGGCACCGCCATTCCTCGAAACTCTCGCGGCCTCGTGTAGTGCGGCCCTTCAAGCAGCCCCGACGCGAACGAGTCGTGTTGCGCCGACGCTTCATCGCCCAAGGCGCCCGGCAACAACCGAACCACCGCATCAATCAGCACCATCGCCGCCGGCTCGCCGCCGGACAGCACGTAGTCGCCGATGGAAATCTCCTCGGCGCCCAAGCCGGTGCGTATTCTTTCGTCAAATCCCTCGTAGTGCCCGCAGATCAATAGCAACCGCGGCAACCGGGCCAAAGCCTCGACCCGTTCCTGAGTCAACACCCGGCCCTGAGGAGTCAGCAGGATCCGTTTCGACGGAACCTCCGACTGCCCATCGATCCACTCGACGGCGTCAAACACCGGGCCGCAGGTCAGCACCATGCCCGGTCCGCCGCCGAACGGTTTGTCATCCACGCTGCCGCGCGCGTCGTCGGCGAAGTCACGGATGTTGGTGAACCGAATGTCCACCAACTCAGACTTCCCCGCCCGCCCGACGATGCTGGTCTGAACGAAGGTCTCGAAGACCTCCGGGAACAGTGTCAGCACGTCGATCTGCATCGCACGTTGCCCTTTCCAGTAGCGGCCGGCGTCTCTGCCGGCCGGCGGTTGGCCGACGGTCGGCACAGAGGCCGACCGCTACGTGCAAGGGCGCTGGAAACGGCAGGCGATCAGACCTTAGCGGCCACTTTGTTGAACGGCTTATCGAGAATCCCGTTCCGCCTGAGGATGCCGTGTACGGTTTCACTCGGCTTGGCGCCGACGCTCAGCCAATACTCGATCCGATCCTGCTTCAGCGAAAGCTGCTTCTCTGAGTCCTTGTTGATTGGATCGTAGTACCCCAGCTCCTCGATCACCCGGCCGTCGCGCTGCTTGGCCTTATCAATGGCCACCAGGCGATAAAAGGGTCTATGCCTACGACCCATTCGCTTGAGACGAATCTTAACTGCCAACGCATTACTCCTGTCGTATCTGTCGAAAGCCCCGCAGCTTAAGTGCGGATGGAAGCAGCCATTGTACCAAAACCACACAGGCTCGCAACCCCACGAAATCACCTATTTCCGCCCATTTCCGCAATCTTCCCTTGATCCGTTCAGCGGCGACCCGCAGGGGAGCGCGTCCCGACCCACGAAATGACCTATCTACTCACCTTCTTCATCAACCACCGCTCACCCTCGGCCAATCGCAGCTCAAACTCCCCCGCCAGCGCCCCCGACCTCAGGTGAACCGTCCAGGCCTGTGAGTTCTTGTCGCGCGACGCGTACGTCCCGCCGCACACTCGCCGGACCTCGCCCCGATGGCCGGCGATCGGACCCTCATGATCCAGATAGAACTTCCGATGATCCTCGATCCGGAAAAGTTCCCATTCTTCTTTGCCCTCTGCCAGAGGGTCGTGATACAATTGCCACGTCGCCAGGGACGCGTCCTGCTCCAGCAGGAAGTCCCAGTGCGGCCGATCGCAACCCGTATGGTGCAGAATCACGAACCGTTTGACTGGTTCCGCCATCACGAGTCCTTCCGCAACTTGAGTGATGGATCGAAGGGAGTCGACATCATGACCCGACACAAAGCCATTCCGCACCTCATTACTGTTTTGGCCTCCGCGACGCTGCTGGCCGCCTGCGGCTGCTCATCGGCGTTCCACATGTACCGCACCGAAGGGGCCAAACGCTTCAGCGAGGGCCGCTTCGCCGCCGCCAGGGGGCTGTTCGATGAAGCCTACCAAATGGTACCCGAAAACGCCGACAACCTTTACGACCTCGCTTGTTGTTACCGCGCCATTGGCCTGGACTATTTGGTCCGCGGCGACAGGCTCGCCGCCTCCCGCGAGTTCGACCGGGCCATCACGTGGTACAACCGCGCCCTGCAATCCTATCCCGGCGATGAACGAACCATCGCCGGCCTGAACGACACGCTGGAACTCCGGGGCCGACACGACGAGGCCCTGCGAACCGCCGAATGGGCCAGCAGAATGATCGGCCCGTCGGCGCGACAGCGGCTCTACCTCGCCGACGAGTACGCCGAGCGCGGCGACGCCGACCGCGCCCTCGTGACCTACAGACAGGCCGTCGCCATGGAGCCCGCCAACCCCACGCCCTATTGGGCTTTAGGCCGGTTCTACCTCAAGCTCGGCAGACGCGCCGACGCCGTCGCCAGCCTCCAGCAGGCCTACCGCCTCGACCCCACGCGCACCGCCATCGCCGACGAACTCCGCAGCCTCGGCGCCGAAGTCCCGGACGTCTCCGCAATCGACACCGCGGGATAGCAGTCAGTAACCGGTACCCAGTAACCAGCAGTTCGGTGCCCGGCGAGCGCCGACAGAGCAGCGCCCGTCTCGACTCGAAACCCATGCAGCTTGCCCCCAACCCCAGCAGACGCTCTTCCAAATCGACGCCATCCACATCCCGGCCTTCGCGTTAAGTGCAAAATGGCTTTGTTCGGCCACTGAGGTTTCTGGTGACTCGTGGCTGGTGCCTGGTGAAGGTACGTCCACGTGTGGACGGCGCATCGGGAGGACGGACCATTCCGCAATCCGAAATCCACAATCCCTCTTTCCTGTTCCCTCTTCCCTCTTCCCTTTTCCCTTTTCCCTCCTTCATGCTTCGTCCTTGAGTAGTTCTTCCCCAGCGCGCTATGGATAATCCGTATACGCCAAATGAATCTCCATTCATCTGCAGTATCGCTGGACGATCGGGTACAATCATGGTGCGGCGATCGAGCACTGGAACAACTGGGGACGGAACAACTGGGGGAACAACTGGGGACGGCCACCGTTTTCTGCGTCGATAAATAGGTGACTGTCCCTAATTGTTCCTAATTGTTCCCTAATTGTTCCCCGGAAATGCGAATGCCGAACGGGGAGAATTAGGAGAATTAGGAGGGAGAATTAGGGACAGTCACCAGTTTTCTTCCATTCGCGCACTGCCCTGTGAGATTCCTTAATTCACCCCCATTGGGGACATACACTTTATCTCCGTAGGCGCGGCTTCGGGGAGTTCAGAGTATGACGTGCAGCATATGCTCCCGCTCGCTAAAGGGCAAATAAAGTGTATGTCCCCCGAACTCACAATTTGAGATGCTCCGCAAGACCCTGACAATCATCTCCCTCATGCCGACCCGCACGAGACTCCTGTTCACGGTATGTGTCGGGCTTTGTCTTGGGCTATGTCACTCACTCATACCGCAAGATGG
>JACZTW010000133.1 GCA_022573485.1 Planctomycetota bacterium | reverse complement strand
GGCAACAGCTTCCGAGGCCACGTAGCTCAGTTGGTTAGAGCGAGGGATTCATAAACCCTAGGTCACTGGTTCGACTCCAGTCGTGGCCAATACGCTCAGAGATCATCGCAGCAAATGCGGTGTTTCCCGCAGCGCGCTTGCCTCTTGGCGATCATGCGGTGGAGGTGTCGTATTGCGTGATGTGGGCGCGCTTGCCGAGGTCGCGCAGCTTGCGATGGTTGCGGCTCAGGTACTCATCCAGCACCGCCGCATCCGCGTCCAATTGATAGAAGACCGTATCGCAGATGGGATTCTTATCGATGAGGTCTTTGGCGATGTCCCGTGCTTCGCCGATTGCCCGGTAGACCTGGTCGTACATTTCGTCCTTTTCGCCGGTGGTCATATCCTCCAGCCGCAGCAATTCCTCGGTCATCTCATGCAGCCGCACGGCCCGCTCATAGATTCGCGAGTCGGTGATAGGGCAACACGTCCCGTCCGGCCGCAGCTCCGCCACGCTGGGCAGCAGCAGGCCGAGTTCGCGCTCGATCCGGCAGACCTCGGTCATCAGCGGCACCATTTGCAGCATCAGCGCTTCGTTACTGGACAGTACGGTGTCGAGCGTTTCCGCGCCGCGCACTTTGAGGCCATCGACTTCGTCGCACAGGCCTTCGTACTTCTCACGCACCTGCGTACTGATCCGCTCCATCCGCTCATGCGGCGGGATGGCCTTATCCAACGCATCAAGCTCCGGCCTGACGCGCTTGGCAAAATACTCCATCTGCTCGCGAATCGCCCGTTTGAGTTGCTCGCGAATTCCAGTCGCCATCACACACTCCCCGCTGAACAAAGACATGCACCGGCCAAAAGTCGGCTCCCAGGCCCTCGATCCGACCCCGGAACGCCAACAACCATATTTTAGCAGCCCAGGCCTCGCAACTCAATCAAGAATCACAGGCATGTGCGGATCATTCGCACAGGCCCCAACTGCCCAGCAGGATCGCCAAGTCGGAGGGACCAATGTGACAATCAAGATCGAGATCGGGCGCGCAGTTGCCCGATTCGCACGGGGCCGAGGGCTGTAGCCACGGGTGGAGTTCGCCAAGGGCGAACGGAACCCGTGGATTAGTGACGACGCGACCCTCCCGCCCCGGCGGGGCGGAGGATGGCAGTCCATCGCCCCTCCGGGGCGAGTACAATAAAAGAGATTCCTTTCCACGGGTTCTGCGTCCCGCTGCGCGGAACGCGCCACCCGTGGCTACAGCCCTTGACCCCTTCGGGGTCAACCGCGCCGAATGACAGGGCGTCATTCGAACAGGCGCCGAACATCGGAGGTTTTCTACAGAGCATTCCTGACCCCTTTAATCCCCCGTTGTCTTCGCCGCAAACTCATGTGATGTCGCATGAAGAACAGACCACAGAACATGATGGCCCCCATCAGCGGTGAATCCTCCCCGCAACTACATTCCTGAGGCAGACATTCACCCTCGACGCAAATCTCATTCGCACCGCAATCGGCATCATCCCCACAGGGGTCGCCGGGATCCAGCTGAACGATCGACGCACACACACCGTCATCGCATAACTGGCCCTCAGGGCAAATGATGGCGTTGTGCTCACAAACTCCATTGGCGCAGGAGTCTTGCGTGCAGAGATCGCCGTCGTCACAGTCGATCGGCGCGTGAAGGCACTCGCCGTCCTGGCATGTGTCCGTCGTACAGAGGTCTTCGTCCTCGCAATCGATCAAGTCGTGCGTGCAACCGGTGTCCGGATCGCAACCGTCTAAGGTGCAAGCGTCGCCATCCTCGCAATCGATCGGGTCATGCACACATTCGCCATCGGTGCACGAATCGTCCGTGCAAGCGTCGCCGTCGTCGCAGTCCAACGGTGAACCCGAAACGCAGTTGCCTGCATGGCACGTCTCCGAACCGTTGCATACATCCCCGTCATCGCAGTCGAGGGCATCGTGCAGGCATCCGCTGAAGGGATCGCAGCGGTCATCAGTGCAGGCGTCGCCGTCGTCGCAGTCAGTGTCCGAGCAGCACTCGGAAACACAACTCCCCGAAGCCTCGCAGCACACCGGCGTGTCGCCGCCGCATGGATTCCCCGTGAACTGACAAGTACCGTTGGTGCATACCGGATCACCGGTGCAGAACAGTCCGTCGTCCGCGCATGTACCACACGAACCTCCCCCGCCGCCTCCGCCGCCTCCGCCACCGCAAGTGCCTTCAGGTACGCCGCAGCCGCACTCGCCGGGAGAGGTCTTATTTGGATCATCTGGGCAGCCGTCGCTGCAATTCGGCTCGCCATCTTCGTCGTTATCATCGGTTAGTGGTTCGTGTTGGCAAGTGCCGACGACGCACGTGTCATCTGTACAATCGATACCGTCGTCGCAATCCAGAGGCGTGTGCGTGCAGGCCCCGCCATCACAGGCATCGGTGGTGCAGGCATTATCGTCGTCACAGTCGCCACTGTCCTGGCACGGATTTACTTCAAATGTGTCAATCCACAGATTCCCTACGCCGGTGTTTGTGACTGCGATCGACCGAACGGGCTGGCTGAAGAACAACACGTGCGTGGAGGGCATCGGCCCGTCGCAAGGCCCATTCGTAGGTAGAGGATCGTCCACCTGTTGCCCAGTGGCACTGAGGAACGTCATGGTACCGGCACCGTCTGCCACTTGGTGGGCAAAGAACACAGTCAAACTGTTCAAATCTTTCGAGAGCGTGATCGTCAGGCTGCCCCCCTGCCCAACCTGATACGAATAGATTCCACTGCTGTAGCAATTCGCCACACCGATGACCTGGCACCCATCGCCGCCCACGAACGTCGCTCCGCACTCCAGATCGTCCGGACAAGGGTCGTCCGGAAAAGTGATTTCAAAATCGATCGTACAATTGGGCAGTTGTCCCGCCGTTGTAGCCGGTGTCCAAACGGGCACCGCGACGGCCACCAATAAGATGAAGCCTGTTCCTCTCATGATCGTACCCCTTCCTCAAAGCTTCCACTTAACCTGCAGTCCGGGAAATCATCGCAGCGTGTTCCGCACTTGCCCTGGCAGTCGGAATCCAAGGCACAGCCTGCTCCCTGGATTTCTCCGCAGCAGCCGTGGACGAATGGAACATCGTGGCCCAGATGATCGTAAAAACACTCGCACCCCCCGGCAAGGAGGGTCATGGTGTTCTCCAAGCAGGAACACAAAAAATTGTAGTCCAAACACTGTTCTGAGTCAACGGGTCCACCGCAAACGTAAGGGTCGCCTCCCGACGCAAAGCGTTCTCTGTAGGCTCAATGGGCGCCTGCGAAAGGATGGTAGGCGGCGCTGAGACTACAGGAGACTCGATCGGCCAGCCTGGGAGTGCCAACACCAGACAGCGAGTACTCGGAAGAACATATATTCTTGTGGCAAAGGCTCAAGGTGGTCTGGATCAAGGTATCGCTCATACTCGGCAGCGACCCTAAGTTCGTCAACAGACAGCGGCCGGCCGCAGCCTGACCATCCGCCCGTATCGCTCTCTTTTTCACGGAATTCGACTATGGCCTACCCGCACGGCCCCCACGCACCGAGCAGGAACGCTAAGTCGTCGGCGCCGACAGCCAGGAGGCCTTGCCAGCCTGGTTTTTCCTTGGTTTCTCGTTGGTTTTCTGGTCAAAGCCGTCGGACACACAATGACGGTCTGTGGCGTCGCTGCAGCGGCTTCGCGGGTCATTACAATTGCGGAATAGCGCTTTGGTGCAAAAGCGCTACTCTCCAACCCGATCGACGTTGAACAATGTTGCCCGGCTGCTGCGGATCGCGGTCAATGCCGAGTGGAGCGGCGATGAGCCCGGACTTAAACAGTCCTTTCTCCGGAAGGCCTTCGCTGGCGGGCTGGCGACGAAGCATGAGACGAACATTGAGTTGTTGAACGCTGTTGCTGTAGAATGAAAGCCCGATGAGCCGCATTCAAGAGATCAACCCTGACCGAATTCGATGGTGCTGCGACGATTACGACGTGACGCCTGAGAAACTTGCTGATCATTTGAAGATTTCGCGCGCGCGCTTTGATGCGATGATGGCCGGCGAGGACGGGCTGACCTTCAACCAAATCCGCAAGATCGCCAAGTACTTCAATCGTGGCGTCCTGTTCTTTCTAGAGCCCGGACCGGTAGACGAAAACAGAGTCCGGTCAGCGCAGTTTCGAACCATTGCGAACGAACGGCCCGATCTCTCGCCAGAGCTCAAAGCGATCATAGAACGGGTTGAGACCCACCGAGACTTGTTCTTGAGTCTTCAAGAAGATCTTGATGAGGAAGATCGGGTCGGATTCGAGCCTCCGGACGTGCCTCAGCGGAGTCCCAAGCGAGCAGCAGCGATCGTGCGAGACTGGCTGAGCCTTGGTGACGAAAACAGCTTCAACAGCTATCGAGAGGCGATTGAGGCGAAGCGCGTTCTCGTATTCCGCAGCATCGGATACAGGGGTGCTTGGCGGATCCCACGCAAGAGTCCGATTGTTGGATTCTCCGTCTACCACGAGACGTGTCCCGTCATCCTCATCAAGAAGCAGACCTTCGACACGCGGCAGTCTTTTACTCTCATGCATGAACTGGCCCACGTTGTCCTGCATCGAAGTAGCTTCATCGATGATGACGAAAGCTTACACTCACGCCAAGGTCGCGAACGGGCGGCCAACTCATTTGCCGGGCACTTGCTCGTACCGGACGAATTGCTTGGGCGTATTGAAACCGAATCTCTCCCGAACACCGTCGCTGGATATGATGAGTGGGCCTCCGAATATCGCAACCAGTGGGGCGTGAGTACCGAGGTCATCCTGCGAAGAATGCTTGATTCAGGGGCGTTAGATCAAACTGCTTATCAGGCGTACCGCGACTGGCGAAAGCGGCAGCCGCTCCCGGAACAGTCAGGCGGAAGCAGGCAATATCGTGCTCGCGAGCCGTTGCACATCTTTGGCGGACGATTCGTCCGGACGGTCTTGGATGCATTACACGCCCGGCAGATCACGCTGAACAAAGCGAGCGCATACCTCGACAATCTAAAAGTCAAGGACGTCCGCGCTTTGGAGGCATATGTTGCAGCTATTTGATGCGTCATCCATGATCTACGCGTGGGATAACTACCCGCCGGGACAATTTCCCCCGCTGTGGAGGTGGATGTCAGCACAGATCGGCTCCGGCACGTTTGGCATGCCCCAAGTCGCATTCGAAGAAGTGGAGCGGAGAGCGCCCGACTGTTGCAATTGGCTTCGGGATCACAAGATTCATCGAGTTTCAACGTCGAACGATATTGTTCAGGAGGCCTTCCGGATCAAGAGTCTATTACAGATTGAGGGTGATACCACTCGAAGGGTATCGACGAGAATGACTTGTTGATCATTGCGACGGCAAGCGTTGTGCAAGTCGGGTTGGTTTCCAATGAGGGACGGCAAAATCAGCTTCCAGACGTCATGGCTAAGTGCAAGATCCCGGTGACATGTGATTTGGAACCCGTAGGAGTACGCTGCATCGACTTCATCACCCTCATCAAGGAGTCGGGTGAAGTGTTCGAGGGGGCTGGCAAATAAACGAAGCTGAAACACGTGCTGAGCTCATCGACCAGGCCGGCGTACAATCCCCAGTACACCCCGACGGGTGAGTGACCGTGGAGCAGGCAGTTTCGAACGCTAAGGCTGAATTGTCACAACACGTGTGCTGGCGCGTGGTTGCAATCTGCGGCAATCCTGCTGTAACCGGAGCTCGCGAACCAACGGAACGACCACTCGCTGAGCGATGACCGGAACGTCCTGGGAGGCGGAGCTTCCCCGGTCTGCCTCCTCCCAGGCAGTCAACCGCGCCAGTCGCGGACTTGACCGTCCGCCCCTGATCGCTTCGCAGCCGAGTCGGGACCGACCATGCGGCAAGTCATAACGATGGGCGAAGGGCGAAAACGATTGCGGATTTCGGATTGCGGAATGCGGATTGGGCAGACAGTGTCCAGAGAGTGCCGTGCGGCAGCCGTTTAGCGGCGACCCGAAGGGGAGCGCGGGGAAAATGCAGAATTCGGAATGCAGAACGGGGAGCGGCCACTCACGAATCACAGACCACGAAATACGAGTCACGAACCACGCAAAAGCACAGTGGCCAAACGAGCCCAAATAGCTCATAAACAGAAGGCCTGTACGTGGATGGCACGGAATGGTGACCCGCGATCACCACGACTGCGCCAAGTGTCGAGAAGATTCAAAGCCACCGAACGGATTCGAACCGTTGACCTGCGGTTTACAAAACCGCTGCTCTACCAACTGAGCTACGGTGGCATGGCGGATCAGCTCAGAATGAAACGTACGCCAATCAGGCTACCGAATCAAGGTCTTACCGCGAGCGTCGATCGATCCGGAGGGGTTGGCGGTTTGGTGGGCGGCTCGACAATGGGGATTCGATGCCGCGAATCGGCGTACCCGTGAAATGATGAGATTGGGAGGCTGCTATGATTACGGTATCCGTCAGCTTGCTGCTCACGGCAGCGGGAGTCGCGCAGATAGCCGGGCCGGCGGCAGCGACTGAGGCAGCCCAGAGCGGTCCCGGCCCGCTCGGCGCGGCCAACATTCCAATCACCTTCAAGTCCCAAGCGGGCTGGATCTATGACGGCCGTATCGAGATTCCGGCAGAGGGTCGGCGGAGGCCCTGGGCGGTCATGCTGCTGGGCGGCGGCATGGGGACGGACATTGACTGGCAACTGCCCGCGATTTTGAGCATCAGCGGCCAGGCGACCTACGACGGGGCGACCCTCGCCAAGGCGCTCTTGGACGAAGGCTTCGTGGTCATGCGCTGGCAGGCTATTCGGCGTGACGATCCAAAGTACGCGAAGGACTCGCTGATGATGGACGCGCCCAGCTTGGAGCAGTGCTTTGAACACGCCCGGCTGGCGCTGGCGGCTTTTCGAGCCAAAAAGGTCGTATCCGATGACCATATCTTCCTTCTCGGGCACAGCCTGGGCGGTCGTCGTGCGGGGATGCTCCTGGAGGAGAACCCCAAACTGCCCGGTGTCGTCATGATGGCGGGCGCACACTTGTTCCCGTCGAATGTTCAGGCTGCCAAGCAAATCATCCACGACGCTGCCGACGAATTTCAAAAGGCGGACACGGATGGAGACGGCCTTTTGAGTGCGGATGAGTTCGAGCGTGTGAAGCAAGGCATGTCGGCTGGCGCTCAAGCAGTTGACTGGGATCGGGATGGTCGGATCAACATCCACGAAATGACAATCCACTCGCTCAAGGCCCAGCCGGAGAAGTGGCGCAAGAAAGACGCCGCTGCTCGCGACAAGTATGGTCACCTGTGGACGGCGGATGTGATTGCTGAGCATAAGACGCCGACGTTGATGGTGGTGGGTTCACTGGACGAGCGCTGGTTGGTGGATCTTTATCTGACGGCCTTGAGGCTGGAGCAGGCCGGACATCCGGACTTTGAATTTGAGGTCTATGAGAACCTCGGTCACCAACTGGCGAAGGAAGTTGCAGGTGATGTCACTCATCCGAAGCATGGCGTGATCGCCGACGGCCGGGCGGGTCCGATCGAGCAGCGAGTGGTGCGGCGGATGGTCGACTGGATCAAGGCCCGGGCCGAGCGGTTGAAAGCCCGTCGTGGGTCGGATACGATTCGGCCTTCGGGCACGAAGAACACTAACTGACGCGGGAGTGATTCATGGGTAAGTCAGCGGTTCACGGCACCTCGCCAATGGTCATCGACGAGACGCCGGGCAAGAAAACGTACTGCCAGTGCGGGCTGTCCGCCAACCTGCCGTATTGTGACGGTACACACGGCCGGGAAGAGACGGGCATCACGCCGATCAAGGTGGAGATCGAGGAGGCCGGCAAGAAAGCCGTCTGCCAGTGTCACAAGAGCGGCAATCTACCGTGGTGCGACGGCACGCATTCCAAGCCGTAAGGGGCGGTGTGCCCGGAGCGGGGCGGGCTGCCCTGGCAGTGGTCAATTGGCTTGCCATTGTCTATCATGTAGGCTCTGTCTGAAAACATCCAAGGAGCCGCAGATACCGGCGCGCCGGGAAAATCCCGACTGGTCGGGAGCCTGTGCGAGGCTTCGCGCGGGTTAAAACCCGCGGCTCCTTGAAAGAATCCGAGTTTCCAGACAGAACCTGGTGTGCGGGACCGGTTGCGTGGGCATCGCCGGTTGGTATTGCGGAGCGTAGGTTCATGAGTGCATCCTGGGGGGCGAATTGCGATGACTTTTATGTCAGCAATCGCCTGTTCCTCAAGCTGGATATGTCATTGAGCCGGGAAACCGTGCTGCATTTCTTTGATGTGATGCGCAAGGAGTTCCCCGACATGGTCCGCATGCGCCGCCGCGACGACGGGGCGGTGTTGCTCGAAGAAGACAGCACCGATCGCGCCAGCCGCCGCTGGATTCGGATCGAGCCGACGGTCTTGCGCTTCGGCTACTTCGCGCCGCCGGATATGGAAGAAGTGCGGCGGTTGTCGGAATTCGTGCTTGAGCAGGCCCCGTTCCACTTGACGTTCAGCACCATCGATTACGATCACCTCGAAGTGGTCTATGGTTTCGATCTGGATTTCATCGGCAATCACGATCAATTGATCGCCGAGACGCTGTACCGCGATCACCCGTTGGCGAGCTTCACGCACGCGGACGAAGCTGTACACGCCATCGACGTTCAGCCTTATCTGGGGATCGCACTGTCGGCGGATTGCGATTTGCAAGCGTACATGGAGATCAAGAGTCGCACGGCGACTTATGAGGTTCGCACGAACAACTACGAGTCTCAGCCGCTGAGCGTGTATTTGACGATTCGGAAGTACTGGGGTTATTCGGGCGAGGAGAGCCTGGTGGCAGTGCATCGGAGCATGGTCGATCAGGCCGACGATCTGGCGGCCAACAAGATTGTGCCGCTGGTGATCAACCCGCTTGCTCAGGCGATCGCGTCGCAGCCGTAGCGCCGGCGGCGTTGAGGTTCAGAACTCGTTTTTGGGTTTGCCGCTGCTGCGGTAGTCGCCACGGGCGGCGGCGTATTGTTCGGGTGTCATGTCGATCGCATCCGCGCTGAGATCCTGTCCCTCGCGGCATTCGTCGAAGATTTTCATGAGAATGGGAATGCACCATCCGCAACCCGTGCCTGCGCCGAGGCATCCGGTCATCTGCGAGGGGCGCTGCGGCTGGGTTCGTTTGGCGTAGTTCTGCAGCTTTCGCAGCGGCACGTGGTAGCAATAGCAAATGTCGTCATCCAGTTCCATCGAACCAACGCTCCCAACACCAGCCTGACCGACCACTTGGGCTGACTGTCCATTATACGGGCGATCGCTTATAATGCCTCCACCGCGATCGTTTCCGTATCGAACACAATCACATTCGTAGAGGAGCCGTCATGCTCGAACAAGTTGAACAATATATCAAGGACCACGAGACCGATTTCGTCGATCGGCTGAACACGCTGCTGAAGATTCCCAGCATTTCGACGGCTTCGGAGCACGCCGGGGACATTCGCAAGGCCTGTGACTTCGTGAAGGACCAACTGCTGGCTGCCGGCGTGGAGACCGTGGTGCTGGAAACCGCGAAGCACCCCGCGGTGTTCGCGGATACCGGGCCGTCGGACGGGCCGACGATTTTGGTCTACGGACACTACGACGTTCAGCCGCCGGGCGATCTTACGTTGTGGAATTCCGAGCCCTTCGAGCCGACGCTGCGCGACGGCGCCATCTTCGCGCGCGGCAGCGCCGACGACAAAGGCCAGGCCATGTGCCACCTCATGGCGATTGAGGCTTGGATGAAAGTGGCGAAGAAGTTGCCGTGCAGAGTCAAGGCGCTCATCGAAGGCGAGGAAGAGATCGGCTCGCCCAATCTGGAAAAGCTCACGCAGGACAATCTCGAGCGTTTGGCCTGCGACGTCGTGGTCATTTCCGATACGGCTAAGTTCAGCTCGGAC
>JACZTW010000132.1 GCA_022573485.1 Planctomycetota bacterium | reverse complement strand
GGCATGAGCGTGGGCGCGAGAATCAAGCCTCGGAAATGAGGCCTGCGGCCGGCGCGGCGCATGCAACTGATCTCGGCGTGGGCCATGGGGTCGCCCTGCTGCACGCGCATGTTGTGCCCACGGCCCAGGATTTCGCCTTGAGTATTGCCCAGGGCCGAACCAATGGGGATGCCACCCTCGGCCAAGCCCTCCTGGGCTTCTTCGATGGCGGCGTGCAGGAGCTTGTCGAAGACATCTTTGCATTCGGACGGGACTGGATCAGCCATGTTTGCATTACCAGAGAATCTATGGGGCCGGACAGTACCCACCGTCCGTGAGTCCGCGCAGGCTCCCGACAAGTCGGGATTTCATTCCGCCTGCGGCTCGTTGGTTGCTGCTCGGTATTCTCAACCCGATCGACCTCGTTCGCGCGGGGCTGCAGCGGCCGCAGGCAGGCGCAACTGCATATCGCCGATGTAGCCCTGCTTTTGGAAGTATTGCAAAGTCTCATCGACGCTCTTGAACACGCGCGTCGTCGTTTCAGTGATGAACGGCGAAGGCTCAGATTTGGGCTTCCAGACCACGTATACTTCTTTGGTGACCTCAAACGCATGCTGCAACTCGCGCTCCACGCCGCTGGACAGGCCGGGCTTGCCGTCCGGCATTTCCGGAATGTAGCTCACGATCATGTCCGACTGGTCGATGAGCTCGAAATCGCGGGCGTAGATTTGCCCGTCGATGTCCGCATCGATACGGGACACTTCGTGGGCGTCAAAGGTCACGTCCCGGCCGTGGATTTCCAATGTGAAACTGTCTTTGTTCGCCTGGAGGGCCTCGGCGGCCATGAACAGCAGGCGTTTCTCGTCGAGGTCGCCGGGATCAAATGTAATGAAGTGATCCGCGAGCACATCTCGGAAGGCATTGATCTCGGCCAGCACGTCGGGCATATCCATGACGTGTGTCATTGGAAACGACGGGTAGATGCGCTTGCGCTGCGGTTCGAACAGCAGACGGTACAGCGACTCGACCGTGTTGCGATCGGTGCCGCGGGCGAAGACGTACGAATGGCCGTGACCCCGAATCGACCGGGCCATGCATTTGGTCACCACCATCTCTTCCTCGCGCCACACGAGAATGTCCTTGAGCGTATGGCGGATGTTGTGTTCACGGATCAGGCGCTCGTGTATCGCATCCACGTTATCGACCAGCGTGATGTACAAATCAGCGTCGATGTCCTCCATTTGATCCTGATCGTACGCGGGAAACAGGCCGTGCTTCCAGCGGAAGGTAGCGTGGGTGTTGATGACCACGAACTCTTCGCGCCGGCGTGTGGCGATGATGTCCTTGAACACACTTCGCCGGAGCGCGTCCAGGCGCGCCCGGGGCAAGTCGAGGATGCGCCCGGGCACGATGTCGGGCGCTTCGGCATACATCATGTCGCCGACGTTGCAGAGCGTGATCTTGCGGCCTTGGTTGGCGGCGTACTGCTGGAGCGCTTTCAGGAACGGCTTCTTGTCGATGCCGACCTGGCCGGTGACGACGGCACACAGTCCGTGCTGCTTGGGAGGTGGAAATAATTGTTCGTTTGTGGCCATCGTCGAGTGATTCTCCATTACGCCGCGCCGGCACCTGCGGCGGCCTTCTGGAGATCATCCTATCAGGATGGGGCAATGTAGGAAAGACCGAGGCCTGCGCGTGATATGGGTGCTCTGCTAAACGGCAAGCCACGGCGAGCGGAGTGCGCAAAAGAGGAGCCGGGATCATCTCGATCCCGGCTCCCGGAATTAACTGATTACAACTCTTCTCAGGCCGCTATTCCATATCTCCGGATCCCTCAGTCGGGCGGTGGGGCCTCAAGCGGGACGCCCGCTGGTAGTACGCCTTCAGCGTCGTATTTTCGCCCACGGTGACGTCCATCGTCCGCACACCGATCGGCTGCAGCACACTGTCCACACTCCAACGCAGGAACCGCCGGCCTTGCGAATTCGTCGGAGCGGTTACGGTAACGATCGTGCCCGAGACGTAGGACCTGCTGAAGTCGGCGAAGCCGTCGCTGTCGACGTTGAGATCCAACGGCGCGACATCGATGAACGTGTCGAAGACGTTGGACTGCATCGTCGCGTTGCTCTGCCCACTGCCCGGAGGCACGACGACCATGCAATCGCGAGCGACAAACGCCGAACCGTCCATCATGGACCCGCTCAGCTCGACCGTGGTCACTCCGTCAGCCGCCGTGAGGCCCAGCGCTGCCAGCGTCGTGTCCGTACGGAACTTCAGCTTGAGGTCGCCGATGCCGTCGGACTCCTGGTTCTCATTGCAGGCACACGCGCCGCAGCCGACCTCGCCGCCGCCGAACGGATGATTCAAGTCCTCCACCTCCGTGTGATCCGCGAGCGGGGTGGCCACTCCGCCGGCGCCGTCGCAGCGACGCAGTTCCAGGCTGGAAAGATCGACGTTGTTGACGTCGAAGTCCTCGTCCCCGACCAGCAGCATGGGAATCACGCCGTTGCTGTTGGGATTCACCGGAGCGGGACAGGCGCCCTGCTTGACGATCAGCGTGCGCTCCACGGCGGTACTGCCATGAGCAATGTCGAGGCCGCTGAACGACGCGAAGGTGCCACTGGTGTACCAGTTGGTCGAGACGTCGCTGGCCAGCGAACCCAAATTGGCGGCATCGAGGATGACGTCGATCTCACTGCCGAACTGCGTGGCGTAGAGATTGCCGTCCACGTCGAAGGCGATTTCCCGCGTCGTCTCCATCGATCCGGAATAATCGAACGTCCCCAGCAGAGCGAGATTGTTGCTTGGGTCCAGCACAAACAGCAGGTTCAAGGTTCCACCGCTGAAAGCGCTGTACATCGCATAGACGTTCGGTGAAATGTCCGGAGCGTACTCAATGTCCGTGAAGCCGGGGCCACATCCTGCAACTGTGTCCACCGTGGTGATCAAGTCGGCATCCATCGAGTCCGCATCGACGGCGAAGATCTCACCCGTGGTCGAGAAGGCCAGAACGGTGTTGTTATTCAACCAGGCCGTTCCTTGCGTATCCCTGATGCAGAGGATGGGGTCGGTCTGGCGGGCATTACTGAGGGCTGCGCCGTTGCCGTTGCAGTCGCCCGGCGTGTAATCGTAAACAACCACTGCCTGGCTCACGTACCCTGTGACTGCAATTTTGCTGTTGTCCGGACTGACCGAAAGACCTCCGAGCGGGGTCACATCGACGCCTCCGCCGCCCAGTCCATCCGTGGTGCCGATCAACGCACCGCCGAACACCGGGCTGCACGTCGCAAAACTGTAGATACTTCCGCTTATGAGCGGGGAGTCGTCGCCGAATTCGACGGCCAACAGGTTGCCCTGTGCGTTGTGGCTGACCCCTTCAAGGTTGTCGAACTCCATGCTCTGCATGCGCGCCTCGACCCAGAAGTCCGGCACCTGCACACCTTGGCGCACCAACTCAAGACTGTGGGATGGGCAGGAATTCGACAATCCGAAGACCAGGTCGCCCGGCTCAGGCAAGGTCGCACAGTTGGCTACCGCCATGTCCGCACAAGCCTGATCCCAGCCGGCCTCACAGCAGGCGGGATTCATATCGCAGACCAGACTGCAGCAATCGGCGCTCGCGCAATAGGGCGTGCCGTTGGCTTCGAAACAGTCGCCGGCATCACAGTCGCCGCAGTCGCGGCATGCGACTAAGGCGGTGTCGGCACAGAACTGATTCCAGTCCTCGTCACAGCAGAACGGGTCGCTTTCGCAAACCGCATTGCAACAATCTTCATCACTGCACGCCGGTGAGCCGTTGGCCTCGAAGCAGCCGCCCGATTCGGGGTCACCGCAACCGGCGGGACAGTCCAGATTCTGGGCGCCGGGCGTGTCGGTCACGCCGAGGCTGAAGGCCCCGACTGTCCAGTCACCGTCCGGATTGCAGCGATAGGCCTGGGCGGGGACGAAGTTGCCATCGGGGCCGACCGTGGCTTCGCAGTAGATCAGATCGCCTGAGTCCGGCGTTTCCACCAATGAGATGCAACTCACGATGCTGGACCACTGCGGATTGTCGATCACGCCGTCGTTATCCGTATCCACGTCTTCGCCGCCTTCGCCCGTGAAGCCGAAGACAACCATGTGCGTCACGTTGTCGCTGTTCTCGAAACTGATGTTGGCAATCAGATCGACGGTGCCGCCACCTGGGAGATCAGAATCCTCAGCCGCGACGAAGAAGCCGCTGCTCCCAATGCTGCTGCCGGTCAAATCGATCACGGCTTCAATGATGCCGCTGTCGCCGTCGCTGTTGTCGCCGATGACAATGTAGGTCAGCCCGTCGAGTGACGCGCCGGCCTCACCGGTGAGCTCGAAATACTCATCCACGTCTGAGCCGCTCTGATCGATACGAAGCTCGTTGATCTCGACCGCCTCGACGACGCAATCGATGTTCTGGGCGCCGGGGGTGTCGTCCCCTCCCGTGCCGAACGAACCGATCGTCCAGAGGCCTGCCGGGTAGCAGCGATAAACTTGTCCGGGCACGAACGAGCCGTCCGGCCCCACCGAGGGCGGACCATAGTGACATTCCGTGCTGCTGGGCGGGTTTTCTTCCTCAAGCAGGGCAATAGAATCGACAACGCCGGCCCACGGTGTGGAGTCCAGCACGCAGTCGTCATCCGTGTCGAGGTCATCACCAGGGGCGCCGGTGAACCCAGCGACCAGCATATGCGTCACATTGTCGCTGTTCTCGAAGCCGAGGAAGGTCACCAGGTCGACCGTGCCGCCCCCAGGAAGACTCCCGTCCTCCGCCGCGACGAAAAAGCCGCTGGAGCCGATCGAGTTGCCCGTGAGATCCACGGCAAAATCGATCACGCCGCTGCCGCCTCCGGAGCTGTCACCGATGACGAGATAAGTCATGCCATCAAGCGAGGTGCCCGGTGCGCCGGCCAACTCAAAATACTCGTCGACATCGCTGCCCGGCTGATCGATCCGAATCTCGTTGATAGTCACTGCGGATTCATCGCCACAGTCCGCCGGGCATTGCGAACCATCACCCTGGTACGTACCGCCCCCTGTCTCGCAGCCAACCTGACTGACGTCATCGCCGCAGAAACCGGCGGAGCAGCAGGCCCCGGTCGGAGGCGGGACGCACGGTGGGTCAATCGTCGAGCAGTCCGATCCGTCCCCGCCGTAGCGATTTCCTGCGCCCTCGCAATCTTCCTGAGTTACATCATCGGTGCACTCGCCTGTTGAATCGTCGCAGCAGGCGCCGGTCGGAGGCGGGACGCACGGTGGGTCAATTCCGGCACAGTCCGATCCGTCCCCGCCATATCGATTCCCTGCGCCGACGCAATTAGCCTCAGCTACACCGTCGGTGCACTCGCCTGTTAGATCATCGCAGCAAGCGCCGAACACCTCGACACAGTTGTTATCTTGCCCGGGAGTTGGAGTCGCCTGCGCATAAGTGTCGGTGTTCCGTGCACCGCCGGCGCCGTTGGGGCAGCGCTGGTTCGAGTCGGTCGTGCTACCTGCGCCGCCGCCCTCGTTCACTTGTGGTTGGCCCGCATTCAGCAGCACCAGCAGACCAGCATCGTCACCATCGTTTGTGTCGTAGACGATTGCATCCAGGAGGTTAGTAGTGGTTACCGGTGTATCGTTGGGAAAGTCGGAAGCGTCGCCGGTATAGAGGGCAACCGCGTCCGCCCCATTCTGAATCAGGTTGGTATCCGGTGAGACGTCGAGATCGCAATTAGGCACGTTGGCAGCATCACCACACAGAACAAAGTAACCCTGGGCGTTCGTGCTCATGCCATCCAGATCGAAGGACAAATACGACGCGTCGTCCGATCCGTTCATCAAAACGAGGACCAGTCCGGTCAGATCCGTGTTGCCGACGCCGCCGTCGTACAATTCGACAAACTCCGCCGAGTCCGTGCTCGTTTGGTCGGCATCGACCTCGTTGATGATCACATCATAAGCGTTGGCCGGCACCGAACTGGCCAAAAAGAACAATCCCGCAATTCCAAACAAACTGAGCGTTTTCATGATTCGATCCTTTCATCTCCACTTGCTTTCCAAGGGATCACACAAGACATGTTTCAATCACCGCCTCGTTGCAGCCGCCGCCAGAGCATGGCACCGAACAACGTGCACACCAGAATGGAGTCACTTCTTCGCCACTCGCGGATCGCCTCTCTCAGGCCAAGCCACGTGCATCCCTTAATGATACCGGACGTCGGCGTATCATGCAACAACCCCATTCACCGCTTGATGTTACAGTGGGGTATCTGCCCATATGTTCACAAGCG
This sequence comes from Planctomycetota bacterium, assembly GCA_022573485.1. Classification (GTDB taxonomy): domain Bacteria; phylum Planctomycetota; class Phycisphaerae; order UBA1845; family CAIVHJ01; genus JACZTW01. Next base: position 3,671 of record JACZTW010000132.1, on the reverse strand, counting down.
TCGATCACAGCATTACTTAGGCGATCTGCGCGGGCCGAAAAACGGCGACTTTGGAAAAAAATGCAAGAATTCGCTTCGCCTGACACGTGCGGAAGCAGGCGGGGGCAGCGTCCGGCGGAGGCGATCGGCGGGCGTTTTCGCAATCGATCAGACGCCGCTCACGGGACAATCCCGATTTGGCCGGGCGCCGATTCGGCGCCGGAGGAACATCCTGGCAGAAGCCTATGCCGGAGACCATCCAAGGGGTTGGCGTGCATCCCTATCGCTCGCGTCTTCTTGCTCTGCAGCTTGAAACCAGTGATAATGCTCGCAGGCCGCCGGCGGGCCAATGAGGCGTCGCGTCCGGTCCCGTGGGGCCTGAGGTTCTTAGCGGAGTCTGTCATGAAAAAGTGTCTGCTCGTGTTGCTGCTTGCTGTTCCCGCGTGCGCCACCCCGAACCGCACCGTGACGTTCGCCGAAGCGCAGATTGACCCGGCGGAAGGCTCGATTCTCGTGTCGTGGGACCAAACAGACGGTTTTGTGGGGCGCAACGCCTGCGTCTACGGACGAATCGTCAATGCCAGCACGCCTCGTGACCGCTGCTTCCTGAACTTTCACGAAGACTACAACACGTACTTCAGCGCTTCCATCGATAGTCGGCAGTTCCACAAATTCCCGGGCCATCCCGAAAAGTTGTTCGCGAACCGGCGCGTCCTGGTGCAGGGATTGATCAACGGCGAACGCGGCAAGCCACAAATGGTGATCACCTCGCCGGAGCAAATCACGATCATCCCGGACGATGTGGAGGATGTCGAAGCCTTCGCACGGCAGCGCTACCGCGGGCTGATCACGCCGGAGGAGATCGACCGCAGTTGGACGTCGCGATTGGCCGCTGGGACGGTTCGCGTGGGCACGTACAACGTGCTCAATCTCTTCGACGAATTCAACGACCCCTACCGCAGCGACGACGTCATGGACACCAAACCGCGGGACGAGTTGCTCAAGCTGGCCCAAAGGATCCGCGAACTGGATGCCGACGTGCTGGCCCTGCAGGAGGTCGAGAACCGCGATTACCTGCAACGCTTCGTGCGGGCGCTCCTGCCCGACATGGGCTATGACCACGTCGTGTTGTACGAGGGCAACAATCACCGGGGCATTGATTGCGCCGTGCTCTCGCGCCTGCCGATCGGCCCGGTCACCAGTCACCGGCATCTGAGGTTTCCCGGACCGGACGGCAAGACCCACCGTTTCTTTCGCGACTTGCTGAAAGTCAAGATCGAAGGGCCCGACGAGCGGGGGTTCGATTTGTTCGTCGTGCACCTCAAATCAAAGTACGGCGGCGCCCAGGCCAGCGAGCCGCCGCGTCAAGCGGAGGCGGGGGCCATTCGTCGCATCGTCGATCAAATCTTCGAGAGCGATCCGCAGGCCCGTTTCATCATCGCCGGCGATTTCAACGATTACTGGGACAGCCCCTCGCTGAAGATCATCCGTGGATCGGGTCCCACGCAACTGGTTTGTCCGGGCACGAGCCTCACTACTTCCGAGCGCATCACTTACAACCGCGAGCCCAAGTATTGGAGCATGATCGATTTCATCGTTTGCTCGCCGGCGATGCGCGATTACTATGTGGACGGTTCTTACGATATCATCGCGGGCACCGTGGAAGACTCGGGTTCCGATCATAACCCGTCGGTGGCGACCTTCGCGTTTCGGCCTTAGGCGGACATGCCAGACACGCCGGCCCGGTCATAAGCTACAAAATACGACAATCGAAGGACACTGCGCTGCGATTGCTTTCAACATGTTGCTGTTGTCATTAAGTTCTGCACAGCAAAGAGTTATGTCACCCTGCATTCCGATGAGTGCTCGTTTTGGAACGTAATCAGGTGAAAGAGATCGGATGAGGCGCTTAACTCCTTGGCTGAGGCAAGGTAGGATGTAATATAGGCCGAAGTGGCCTCGGAAGGAATATGACAATATTCTGGAGCCGAAATGGAATTACCTTTGTGCGGGTGGTTTCTGGTTTTCGGTTGAGGTAATGGAGCAATGACGATGAGAAACAAGCGCGGATTTACGCTGATCGAACTGTTGGTGGTGGTGGCCATTATCGCCCTGTTGATCTCGATCCTGCTCCCTTCGATCGAGAGCGCCCGGGCTCAGGCGCGGGCGGTGGTGTGCAGCACCAAGTTGCACGACATCCACAACGCCCAAAACAACTACGCCGTCCAATTCTCGGATTGGATCCCGGGCGCGCCGGGCACGACCGCCGGCCACCTGCTCTATGACGACTATGACAACTATGCCTTCGACATTCCGGGCGTCCCGGTGCAAAACTGGGACTGGCAGTCTCCGCTGGCGCATTATGGCCTGGGCATTGAAAGTGGCTTGGAGGATCGCAGCGAGCGGTGGCTCTGGCTTCGCGAGCAACCCCTTTTTACATGCCCGAGCAACAACTTCGTGGTCCCGCCGTACCAGATCGGCTTTCTCAACAACGGCTGGTCCGTGCTCCTGATGAACAGCTACTCGACCATCCGTGAGTTCATGTATTTTGGCTACATCCCGAGTGGCGGCGATATCGGCATCAATCTTCCCCCCATCATTGCTTCCACTGCCCGTACGCCGGAAGGTCACGTGCCTCGATTCACAAACGTCAAGAAGGCCTCCCAGAAAGGTCTGGTGGTGGAGGGGGCGAGATACACGAGGGAGGACCTGCCGGCGCCGGATTACGATGTGAACTACAATGCTTCTGTGGGGGGCAGCTTCGCAACCGCGGGTCCATCTAGTTCTTATTCTCGAGCCTTCATCAATCCGGTGGATCTCCAGCTAAACGAACACGATCCCAAATGGGATCGCTACTCTTTTCGACACCCGGTGGCCGGCGCACCGGGCTTCAATATATTGTTTTTCGACGGTCATGCCGCTCGTCACACGAAGATTGAGGCGATCGAAGGCGTCGACTTTTGGCTTCCCTCTGGGACGAAGGTTAAGCTTGGGGAGTTCGATGGGACCGTTGGCTCGACATCGGTGGCCAAGCCGCGGGCTGTGCGTATTATCCAACAGCGCACGCTGGATGCCGAAGGCTGGTATCCTATCTACTGACCGGGGGCGGGGGCGAATTGTCAATGTGACCAATAGGAGGCGGAACCTCGCCCTCAGCAAAGCGTACTCCAATCGGCGGTCGGCAGGCTGCTCGTTTGGTGACCTGGAGAACCGACAGCCTCGATGAAGGAACGAATTATCATTGGAGTTTGCGTCGTGACCGTGGCCTTTGGTGCCTGGCAGTTGTTTTCATCCGACCTGGTCAGCGGCGGGACGGTTGAAAGCGGCGTGCGGATCGTGAACCTCGAGACCGGTCACGGCTTCATGATCGAGATCGGAGAGGGCTTCAAGGGCTGGCCTGTGAAGACGCCTGATACGGGCAAGATGACGGGCTATCCCGCCGAAGCGTGCTACTGGGACCAGTGCGGCCAGAAGCAGGGCGGCAACTGGGTGGTTCTGAACAGAACTTTGGGCAAGGACGGTGAGACGGTGTGCCCGGAATGCGGGCATCGAGTTGTCGGTCACAATCCTTTGCCGCCGGGAACCTATGTCAACAAGGACGGCTACCTCCAGCAGCGCAAGGGGCAGCCGCAACCGGCGGTCGGAGATCGTGGTGCTGATGATCGTAACGGCCGCCATTGAATGGGTGATTG
>JACZTW010000131.1 GCA_022573485.1 Planctomycetota bacterium | reverse complement strand
GCACGCCGATCTGATCGCCGACGTTGGCCGTCTGCACTTGGTCGTGCTCGATCTGTATCGAGTCGACCTGCTGCGTGAAGTCCGAGGTGTGGCCGACGATGTGGATCGTATCGCCGACCGAGAGCTGCCCGGCGGTGATCTCGATGCCGGCTACGTGGGCCTTCCTGAAAAAATGGGTGACGATTCCGATATGCTCCTCAGCCATTTCACTATCTCCTAATGCAACACGTACCCGACCCGTGCGGGAGTATACTGCCGGCAGCCCCGCCGGGACAGAATAAATCACCGGCCGACCGGTCGCGGACGGCCGTTCGGACACCCGGCCTTAGCAGAAGTCACAGCACGGTCGAGGGTGCGAGAACCGGGCCAGCAGACGATCGACGGATTCGGTTTTGCGAGGATGATTGTCCCGTTGTATGCTCGTGGGCGATTGGCCGGGCCGGTGACCTGCCGAGCGATCATTGGGAACCACCAAATCTGCACGGAGATGTGTCATGGCTGAGAAGCTGGCCTCTGAAGAAGTGAATTACGAGCCGATCTGTCCGCACTGCGAGCGGAAGATCGACGAGGTACATTGGCGGAGCATGAAGGCGTTTCATGCGGAGTACATGTTCATGTGCCCGCATTGCCGGAAGGTGCTGGGGATCGGCGTGCGGAAGTCGGCGCTGATCAATTGAGCGCGAAACGGGCTCTGATCGAAGAGGAAGATGTCGCTTGAGCATCGCGGACGCGGGATCGCGGATCGATACGGAGCGTGTCTACGGCGCGGCGCTGAGCAGCGAAGCTATCCTGTCGCTCGGCTCGATGGAAGGCGTGTACGATCCGGTCGTGACCACGCCGGCGCAGGCGGCGCGGCCGGCGGCGCACGCCGTGGAGCTACCCGGCTATCTGGCGGCCGGTGCGGTAGTGGGGCTGGCATATGCGGTTCACTACCTGCCACTCGCGCCGTTCACGGCGGCGGCGGAGTCGGGCGTGAGGCATCCGGTCAGTGCCGCCATCATTGCAATCTTGCTCGGGTTGGCCCTTCGCAACACGCTGGCGCTGCCGGACTCGCTGCGGGCGGGGTGCAAACATATCGTCAAGAAGGTCATTCCGATGGCGATCGTGCTGATGGGTGCGGGGCTGAACCTGGCGGCGATGGCGTCGATCGGGCTCGCGGCGCTTACGGTCGTGATGTTCAGCATCGCCATCGGTGTGCTGGCGGGTTACTACATCGGACGATTCATGGGCTTGAACTGGCGGACGTCGCTCCTGTTGGGCACGGGCACGGGGATCTGCGGCAACAGTGCCATCGCCGCGGTGGCGCCGCTGATCGATGCCGAAGAGGATGACTTCGTGCTGTCGGTGGCCACGGTGAACCTGTTCAGTCTGCTGGCGATGTTGGCCTGGCCTGCAATCGGCGGGCTCCTTCACCTCGGTGACGAAGCCTTCGGCGTATGGGCAGGCACATCCATCCACGCCGTGCCGCAGGTGGTGGCTGCGGGGTTCGCCTATAGCCCCGAAGCCGGCGCGCTGGCGACGCTGGTGAAGCTGGTTCGCGTGACGATGCTCGCGCCGCTGGTGTTCATTCTCGCGATGATGTACGCACGAGATCATGCGGACGATACATCGACGACAGCCCGGTTCACTGTGCGATACGCACGGTTGGTGCCATGGTTCGTGTGGGGGTTTGTGGGGTTCGCAGTGCTAAACACGCTTGGCCTGCTGCCGGTGTTGGAGTTCAGACCTTCCGGCTTCCTCGCGTCTATTGGTGTCGGCGATCAACTCAGCGTGTCCATCGCGGACTCGATGAAGTGGGCCGGCAAGATACTGATCACGCTGGCGATGGCTGCTATCGGATTGGAGGTAAACCTGAGGGTCCTGGCAGGCGTTGGCAGACGAGCATTTCTGGCGGGCCTCCTGACCACGGTCGTGCTTGGAGTCGCATCTTTGACAATGATCAGTTTTCTCATGTGATATTTCGTATTAAAGTGCTCTTACAAACCCCCTAAGCCCATGCTGCTTAGAGCTTTCTAATGTTCAACTTACATCATGCCATGTATTGCCAACAGTACACGTGTGAGTATATAATCGACGGTGCGATCCGGCAGAGGGCAAAGGCTCTGGCCACATCGGCATCCATTTCTTGTTCTGCACTGGATTTACGATGCTCCGAACCGGCCGGGGACGATCGCTTCGTCGCCGTATCGAGCGCTGCGAAGCCGATGGCAGACTGTGTGAGCTTTACATCGGAGGTGATTGTGCCGGTCGTCGCAGGCAATTGCTACAAGATCCGCGTCGGCGGATGGAACCCGGGCGACGAGGGCACCAGGACTCTGACCGTCACTTGTGAGGCCGGAGACGGCGACAGCAACTGCTGCGTGCCGCATCCGTTCCCCGAGTGCGATGATCTCGCGTGTCATCAGATCGTCCTGCAAAATCGCCCCTCACTGGCATAAAGGTGCCGAATGGGACCAGGCATGTGTGGACTTCGCTGCCCAATTCTATGACATATGTGGACCTTAACTGGTGGAGGTAAGGCGAAGTAGACCTGAGGCAACAGCGTGAATAGTATCTAATGGTCAGGGAAGGGGCTACGGTATGCAAATTTCAAATGTCAGCTTGAAAATCCTATGGGCATCCTGTCTCGTATTCGGCTTCAGCACCGCGGCGTTGGCTGGGGGATCGTCTTGTCCCGCGGATTTGGATGGCGACCTCAATGTCGGAGCGTTTGATTTGGCGCTCTTGCTCGGAGGTTGGGGGCAATGCCCCGATCCCTGCACATCGGGCGATCCGGACGCCACCTGCGCCCCTGACTTCGATGGTGACTGTGCCGTCGGGGCTTTCGATCTTGCGGTTCTGTTGGGCTCTTGGGGCCTCTGCCCGCTGGCTCCAGGCGCATGTTGCGGCCTGGAGGGTCCGAGCGCCTGTGAACAGTTGACCGACGAGAACTGCACGCAGGTCGGCGGCGTATTTTTGGGCGGGGGAACGAGTTGCGCGGAGTGCTCCTGCGGTCCCGGCGCGGGGGACTGTTGCACTGCGAACGGAACGGCGGGCTGTGAAGAGACCAATTGCTGTGAGCAGGTATGTGATGTCCTTCCGTCCTGCTGTGAGGTTGCGTGGACCAGCGAATGTGCGGATCAGGCGACCGCCACCTGCGGAGCACTCTGCTTCACGACCCCCGTGAATGATCTCTGCGCCAATGCGATTGCGATATTCGACGGCGACACCGATTACGCTACTTTCTTTGCGGGCACCGATGGGCCGGCGCACCCGGAGTGCCAGTTCGACGGGCGAACCTATCACGATATCTGGTATGACTACATCGCAACGTGCAGCCAAACTGTAACGGTGAGCACTTGTAACCAGGCGCAATACGACACAGATTTGGTTGTGTACGATGGCTGCGCTTGCCCGGCGAGCGATGCCAACATGCTGGGTTGCAACGACGACTTTGGTGGTCCGTGTGGATTCACCTCGCAGGTCACGGTGCCCGTAAATAGCGGCAACTGCTACAAGATTCGCATCGGGGGTTGGATGGAAGGCTCCCAGGGCACCGGCACACTGACGGTCAGCCCCTGCCCCAAAACGTGCATTGTTGACCCCGAGTGTGATGACGTGGACGCCTGCACCACAGACACCTGTGTGGGTGGTTTTTGTTCGAACAACCCGATCAATTGCGACGACGGCGTCGCCTGCACGGATAACGCATGCGATCCGCTCAACGGCTGTCAGTTTACGGCCAACAACGCCAATTGCAACGACGGCGTGGCCTGTACCGACGACACATGCGATCCGCTCAACGACTGTCAGTTTACGGCCAACAACGCCAATTGCGACGACGGCGTCGCTTGCACCGACGATGACTGTGATCCGCAAATCGGATGCGTGAACGACCCGATCGACTGCGCACCGGTGAACGACATGTGCGAAGGCGCCATCGAGATCTTCGACGGCGACACGGCCTTCGACACCACCGGCGCCACCACAGCCGGTCCGCTGGCACCGGGCTGCGGATTCCTGGGGCACCTCCCGCGTCTGGATGTGTGGTACACATATACCGCCAGTTGCACGGGCTTGCTGAAGGTCTGCACGTGCAACCAGGTCTTCTTTGACACCACCCTGGTCGTCTATGAAGGCTGTGACTGTCCCGCAACAACGGAGTACCTCGCTTGCAACGACGATGATGACCAATGCTTCCTGAACACTTCTCGCATGCTGGCCTCGGTCGTTGCCGGAGTCTGCTACAAAATCCGCCTCGGGGGGTACCTCGACTCGGACGAGGGCTCGGGCACGCTGACCGTGGCTTGCCTGGAGGGGCAGGCCAGTAACTGCTGCTTCGTCAACCCTGAGCCCGGTTGTGATGATCAGGCGTGTGAAGATCTAATCTGCAGCTTCGATCCATTCTGTTGCGCCTATCCCCCCTACGAAAACAACGGGTTTTGGGATGGAACATGTGCGTATGAGGCTCTGCTCTTCTGCGACATCTGCGCCGGAGGCTGTTGAAGGCCCACGCCTGAGAACGAAGCTCATGCCCCCACTGTCCGACAGCCGGACGGTGGGGGGTTTCTTTTGCGGTGTCCGGCACGCCAGCCCAGCCCAGGCCAGCGTTTCTGCATGCACATGGAGCCGCGTATCCACGCCTCTGCCCCAACTCATGCAATTCATTGCGGCACGTTCGAGTGTCACTCCGAAGTATATGAAGTACTTGCCGCGCTCCTAATAAAGCTCTGCATTGGGCCTGAGTGATTGTCTCGAGCGAACCCTACTTGTGATGGCATCGAATCATCCGGTCAACCAGTTCCGTGATCGGCGCGCACCGTGGTGGGCGTGGATCGGCCCGGCGTGCGCCTTCGTCTTCTTCCTGTCGCTGTTCTGGCCTCGCCCGTATGCCCTTCCGGCGGGTGACGCGCTGGCGTACTACAGCGGCGCAAGGCACATCGCCGCCGAAGGCCGCTACGATGATGACTACTCGCAACGACCGGCGATACCGCTGACCCGCCATCCGCCCCTGTTCTCGATGTTGTGGGGCGGGTTGTTGTACTGCGGGATCGCGCCAGCCACAGCGCTGTGGCTCATACAGGCTGTATTCCTGTTCGCCCTGGGCGCGGCGGGCGGCGCACTCGCCTATCGCGTCACACAATCGTGGGTGGGCCCGTTGTTGTGGACTGTGTTCAGTTGCTTCTGGCCCTCGGGCGACAATTGGGTCTTCTGGATTCAGCCTCTCACGGAAACGGGTACCGCTGCGCTCTTCGTTGTGGTGTGCTGGATGTTGAGTGCCTCGCTCCGGAACACACGCCAAGCCGACGCGGCATGGCTCCTGCTTGCTGCGCTGACGGCGGGGCTGTCGATGATCCTCAAAGTGACGGGCGTATTCTGTTTTCCAGTGGTCGGCGTCGTGACTCTTGTCATCTTCCGGCGCGGACCCGGAGGGTCGCGCTGGTGGGTCGTCGCCCTGTCAGGCCTTCTGATGGTGTTGCCGTTCAGCCTCTGGGCGCTGCGCAATATTCTGCTGGCAGGTACGATCGAAGCAGGCAAGATTTCTCACGATCCCGAACTGCTTTGGGGCCTGCTCGCCAACCTTTCCCGCGATGTGACAAGATGGTTTCTTCCTTCACAACTCGCACAGATTGCCTCTGCGAGCGTTTACCCGTCGGTGATCATGCTGCTGGTTATTCTCTTGCCCGTATTGCTGACCGCTCATGCAGCCTATCGCAGATGCCCCGAAGCGCTCGTGGCGGGCGCGTGCGCGTCCTTGGCGTTTGTGGGGTTGGCCTTGATGATGGTCACGAAGTTCACCGAGGAGGCACGCTACTGGAGCGTCATGCTGCCGTGCGTTGCGCTGGCGGCACTCGCACTGAAGCCGCCCGCCTCGAAAACGGCGGGGGCGGTTTTTCGCGTCGTTGTCACGCTGTTCGTGTTGTTTTGCTGTGCCCGATTCTCGGTCGCCCGGCAGTACCTCTGGTACGGGACGAGCCTCGGGTTTTTCGCCCAGCAGGCCTTGCTGGCCATCTCGCTGATCGGCGGGCTGCTGTATTTGCACAGGGTCGTCCGTGAGTTCTGGCGAAACGGCAACCGCGCTCTGCCGCACGCCGCGGCGATCGTGGTCTGCGGCATCGTGGCAGCCGGGCTCTGGCGGTTCGGCCACACGCCCAAACCAGCACATGTCTTCGCACCACTATGCCTGCTGGGAGTTCTGATCTCGCTGCCTTTGGGTGCCGGCCGCCGTGGCGTTTTGTGGCGAGGTGTCTTGTGCTTCCTGCCGCTAGCGGTTTCGTGGTGGCTCGGCGGATGGATGTGGACCGCGCCGCCCAAACCGCGCACCATCGCGCTGGACGGAGTTAAGGTCGAGATCCGGGATGACGTATACTGCGCCCGACAGATTCTCGCCGAGAGGCAGCGGCCGACGAAGTTCGTCTCGAATGCCGAAGAGTATTTCATCGACTTGTTCGGTGACCACAGCGTCCTGCCTTTGCCGTGGTACCGCAGCATCGCCCGATTCCGATCGAATTTGCCGCAACTGCCCGAAGACGAGGAACGTGTCAAGCGGGAGTGGCTCGCGGGCCTGCGCCGCGACAACGTTACTGAGCCGTTCGTGATGGTGATGTTCCCGCAGTACGCAGCCCGCGCTTATTTCTACGGACCGCAGGACTTCGAGCCCATGTCGGAGTTGGACGTCGACTGGATCGTACACGCCCCCGACGTACACATTGCGATCTGCCAACTGAGTTCCGAATAAAAGAGAGCGCTTCACCGACTTCTTCCAAAACCCAATCGGGCGGGAAGAGCCCCTCGATGAATTCCGCCGTCGGCTTGCCTCTTCGCGCCGCGCCGCTGACCGATACGGTATGGACTACTTCTTCCGCCCGACGCACAGAACAGACTGGCCCAGCGGCGCCGGGATGATGCGCTCGACACTTCGCCCCACGCGGATCAAGCGATCCGCCACGCCCAGCGTCGCGCCGGCGGGGATGTAATCTCGTTTGAGAATCTTGCCGTAGTAGAACCAACCCATCGCACCGATGAAGTTGAAGTACTTCCGACTGACGACTTCCAACCCGCCACTCTCGAAAAGCGCCACCATGTCGGCCAGCCGATACCGACGGCAATGTTGATCCGCAGTATCCATCGTGCCGTAAAGCCAGGGCACCGCCGGCGCAACCACGGCGAAATGCCCGCCCGGTTTGAGCAATTGAGCCACGTGACGCACCACTGCCTGATGGTCGGGGATATGTTCGATGACGTTCAGGCACATCGCAGAATCAAATGATTCCGCTTCGAAAAGGTCGAGGATCACCGGGTCGGAGGCGTCGCACAGATGGGCTTCGAGTCGGCCGTCCCGGCCAAACGTGTTGTTGAGATGGTCCACGTAATCCTGCTCGATATCAACCGACGAGACAAACTCGCGATCGAGGAAATACTGCGTGATGTTGCCGATGGCGGACCCGATATCGAGCACGCGACCCGTAATGTAGGGCTCGATCAAATCGCAGATCCACCTGTTGTAACGAGGCGCGCCCGCCAGACGCTGCTGCGTCTCGACACTGTGCTGGTAACGTTGGGCAGGGGCAGTGGCGACAGTCATGACTGCTGCGTTCGCACGAAGGGATCGTGAATGAGTGCTTCGAATTTGTGGCGAATCAATTGCATCATGCGTAGGCTAATGCCCAGCAATACGAAGGCGACACCGCCGAAGGAGAAGGCCAGCGCGCTCGCACCCAGCAATCCCGACTTTGGACTGCCTGTCAATAACAAAGCGAGCGTCACCAGCGCCGCGAGGCCGAGCAGGCCGAAACCGATGTTGGCCAGCAGGCGCGGCTGCGTCCAGCGATGCAAAGACCGTTCGGCCTCATTGCCGGTCGGTCCCGCGACGATCAACGCTTTGACCGCCTGATGACACACCAGCGCCGCCCCGGCGGCCAGCACGTCGATGTTGAGCATTGTCTTCAAAAGCAGCGCGGGCTCCCATCCTGCCAGCCAGGCAATGAGCGCCGCCATCCACGACAACACAATGCCGCACGCCGCACACTTGATCGGGTTGTAAAAGCACCCGGTCAACAGGATAATCGTCAGAAAACGCATACCGTCTTTCAGTACATTGAGCTTGGAACGGCCGACGCGCTCGGCGTACGGCACGGGCACCTCGCTGATCTTCAGCCGCCGGTCCAACAGCGCGTTGCAGCTCATGGCCGGCGTGAAGTGCAGCCCGTCGGGCAACGGCATCAAGTACTTCAGCGACCCGCGCCGGATCACTCTCATGCCTGAAGCACAATCCGTCAACGGTCGCCCCGAAACAAATCCCAGCAGCCGGGCGAAACCCCAGTTGCCGAGCCGCCGGACCAGCGGCATGTCGCTCTGGTCGTTCAAGCGAGCCCCGAGAACAACATCCGCGTTGTCCTCGAAAAGTTTGTTGATCAACGGAATCCAGGACTCCGCCTCAAGCGTGCCGTCGGCATCCATGAATCCGACGAGTTCCGAATCGTCGGCCTTGAAACCCGCTTTGATGGCCGCTCCGTATCCGCGGTTTTTCTCGAACCGGATTGTGGTTATTTCGTCGAAGCGCTCAGCGATCTCCTGCGTCCGATCCGTGGATCCGTCATTGACAACGACCACGCGCACTTCCGTGACGGCTGTCTCCTCCACGATTCGGCGTCGGGCTTCCAGGACGTCAGTGAGCGTTCCGCCGATGGCCTGTTCCTCGTTCAGGGCCGGAATAACGATCGTGAAGCGGCAGGTCGCTGTATCGGGCAGCGAGGGCGCGGCGTCGGCAGGCGCTCCGGCCCTGCGCGGGGCAGGATGGCCCAGAGCGGCTTCGAGGGCCGAATAAAACGCCCCGCGCTCTGTCGCAACTTCTGCATCTTTGACTGTATTCTGAGCGTCCATCGAATCTCCCTGACCGATACTTAGCGGAGGCGACCACAAGAAAGATCGGCGAAGAGACTCCAGCAGTGAAGGAACAACAGGAGTGGCGTGCCCGAACCCGCACGCATGATGATGCATGCACGATGCCACTGTTGAAATACAGGCCAGAACGCGGCATGAGGCGCGTCCGATAACGACTTCCGAGATCACGCCGCGTCGTGCAATCAAATCGGCGTACACTTCGTCGGTGCTCGCCGGAGCGGTCATCTTCTTCACGGCGCTGCTCCTGCGTGGCGCGTGGCTGGCTCTGATGTGCACGCAGCACGACGACGCCGGACTTCTCTACCTCGCGCCGGACTGCGCCCGGTACGTGCAGATCGGAACTCATCTGGCCGGCATGGAATACGACGGGCCTACGCTGGATTGGCACAGCGGCCCGATTTACGCCACGCCCGAAGGTTCGATGCTGTGGAGCGGGCCCGGATACGGCCTGTTTCTGGGCGGCTACTTTGCGCTTTTTGGAACGCAAGCCTGGCCCGTATTGATCGCGCAAGTGCTGATGGGCAGCGTTAATTGCGTTCTGGTCTGGCTCCTCGCAGGCCGCCTCGGGCTTTCCGGGCGTGTGGCCGCGATCGCGGGCACCATCGCCGCCCTATCGCTGACGTCCATTTCCCTCAGTTGCATGGTGCTGACGGAAACTCTGTTCTTCACTCTGCAACTGACGGGCTTACTGTGTTGGGTGTGGGCGCTTCGCCGCAATCACTTGGGTTGGTTTGTTGCTGCCGCCTTGCTGTTCGGGGCAGCCACGTTCGTCCGCGGCGTAACGCTGTTTTGGCCTGGCGTGATGCTGCTGCTGGCCTTGCTCCACCCGAAGAGAGACTTCGCCGGCACGCGCCGGGCGCTGATCGGCAAGACCTGCGTCGCAGTGGCCCTCATGGGCGCCATGTTCGTTGGTTGGGGCTTCAGGAACTACACTCGGCACGGCGTCTTCAGCTTCTCCGAAGGCGGAGTGCTGGCCGCCCGCTATTTCTGGACGGCGCGCACGCTGGCCGGTTTCGATTCCACTCGCAACACGCGCGCCATGCAGGAGAAGATGGAGGCGGAAAACAAGGCCCGCTACGG
>JACZTW010000130.1 GCA_022573485.1 Planctomycetota bacterium | reverse complement strand
GATGTTTCCAGATCCACTTCTATCGACATATTCGGGAACCGAAGTGAAAGAACCACCCTGGTTGAGTTTCAATTATTTTTGGGACTGGTCGCCAGGGCGACCCGGGTCGAAACCGTCTCCTCCGGCGATAATGCCGACCTGTCGACTCAATCCAGCGACACAGTGACCCAAAACCGCTTTAGATCGGATGCATCCCTCCCGGCGGGCGTGACTTCACGCCGGCCGCCGGTCGTGGTTAAATCAGCCGATCCAACTGTTCGCGGATCATCTCCGCGTGAAACGCGATTTCGCCGCCGTAATTTTCCACGAATCAACGCTCTAATTCATCGCGCGTCGGGCGTCGTGACCCCTGCAATTCCATTCGGCCTCATCTTCGTTACAGCATACTCGCATACCTTGAAAACGGTATCGCTGGGCACACTCTAATAGGGTGGTAACGGCGCGCGGGGGTGGGGGCGTGGTTCAGTTTCTCGTGACGTAAGGCTAGTCGAGCCTTAGCACTTGCTCGGTTCCGGCCTGTGATCAATGACGATGGGCTGTGTGGTGTGCGACGCAGCAAACTGAGTGAAATCGTCCTGCACACTTCCTTGGAATGTGGAACAGAACATGCCCACGCGCACGCGCGAAGCTCGCCACGGGCGGGGTAGCTCGCCAGCGACTTCCAGGTTCTCAGACCGAATCGAGTGTAATCGGCCACCCCCCCTGATCGCACAAGATCGTAGATGATGAGCGGTTCAGATGCCCAGGCCCCTGTGCCGTACAACGCGGAATCACCCGAAAGCACGAGCGAAACCAGCGCTGATTCGCCACTATCCCCGCAAACCCAACTTGATGCCCACTTGAGGTTTTCAAAAGACTAGGATAGATAGGCAAGCTATCTCGATCACATCGCACCGGGTGACGTGGTCACGGCGATTAAGAAAAGGGAATGGGCAGCATAAGGAGAACGCGATGGAAATTTATCCCAGGGGCGGGTCAGTGTTCCCGCTAGAATCAATACAGCACACTGGTATGGACCTGCACGATTGGTTGACCGGTGCATCGCTGGCCGGATTGCTCGCCAATCCAAAATTAGATGTGACGGAGACCGCCGTACTGTCTGACATCGTGGAACTAGCAAGGCAATGTGCGACTGAGGTTCTGAGACAAAAGGCCGAAGAATGACTCCCCGCGAAGCATGGGAACAAAGGATGTCCGCTCCGCTCGACGTGACGATCTGAAAGGGCGGTCGTGTGATCGCTTGCACACACCGACGCAACGGCAAAATCATCATGACATTGCGTGATTGGAAAGGGCGGTTTTGCGCCGCACAGGTTAAGAGTACAGGAGGACTACGTGACAACAAAGGTATTCATTAGCTGGAGTGGTGACCTTAGCAAAAAACTTGGAGAAGTATTGCGGAAGTGGCTTCCCGGAGTCTTGCAGTACGTCAAACCATATTTTACGCCTGAGGATATCGAAAAGGGCACGAAATGGGATTCAGACATTGCCCGGGAACTCGAAGAGTCAAACATCGGGCTGATGTGCCTCACGCGAGACAATATAGACAAGGCATGGATACTGTTTGAGGCAGGGGCTTTGTCCAAGAGTTTTGAGAAATCGCGTGTGTGTACAATTCTGTTCGACCTTGACGCCACTGATCTCAAAGGTCCGCTGACGAACTTCCAGCACACGCGATTCAACAGAGAAGATTTCAAGAGACTGGTCGAGACCATCAACAATGCCGCCGCCGATGACAAACTTGAGTCTCAAGTGCTTGAGAGTGTTTTTAATATGTGGTGGCCTAAGCTTGAGGAGCAGGTTTCCGAGATCCTCACTTCCCACAAGGCACGCGACCCCAAGGCACGGCGGCCTGAGCGGGATATTCTTGAAGAGGTGCTGGAGTTGACGCGGATGAGCGCTCAGCGCTCAGCTCGATCTCCCCGACTCCATCAAGGTGCCATCGTAGAGCTTGTGGGAGGACTGGAAGAGTTTTTTAACGTTTTCATGCGAAAAGAGCCTCTCGTAGCACGCGAGCTGATGCTCCGTCTTAGAAATCCTCTTGAGTACATCTGCAAGAACTTCGGAATGCCAGATACCGCTGAACATTTCCGAGTGATGCTGAGGGAATCTCGCCTTCGGCAACAATTTCTCATGAAAGAAGTAAAAGAAGAAGAAAGCGAAGAATCGGGGGAGTCGTAGGAACCGGCCGTTCAGGAGCTTCCCACAAATTATAGTTTCTACACCATTGGGGCGAGTAGTTTTGCATTCCATTAGATCAAACCTTGGATAGCGTGATCGAGCCTGTGACATCATCGGAAACGCGCCGCGCACTACTCGAAAACGCACGCCGAACCGCACGTTTGCGACCGTGATTGAAGTGATCTCAGCATCGCCATTCCAAAATCAAAACGTCCCAAATTAACATCGAAATCGGCCTCTCGGTCGGACGCGCTATTCGAGGGGGTAAACGCGGCAGGGGCCGGGTCCGGTTAAGATTCTGGTGTCGGCGGGACTCCTTCGAGAAGTTCGTTTTCTTCGGGCGGGCTGACCGGGGCGTCTATCGATCGGGAATTGATACCGCCGCTAGCGTTTCGTCGGGGTCCAGCCCGAGGAACACCCGAAGGTCGTCGGCATGGATCAGGTAGTAGCCGTCGCCGCGCTGGATGGCCCTCAACTTGCGATGTGCGATGTAACTCCTGACCGTGTGTGGGGTGACGCATAGAATCTCCGCCGCTTCGCGTACCGTGTAGATCATCTTCTCTTTCGTCACCATAACCGTCGCCTTTGGGCCACCCGCAATCACGGCTCCTTTTAGTCTGCACTCGCCGTCCGTCTTGATTGTATCACGGCGGCGCGAAAGGTCTGTCAGAATCGCGTGCGTGCTCACGGCTGAACGATCTCATTCGGGACGGCCCAAGATGCGCCCGCAACGCGCAAACCGATTGCATACGCATCAGTCACAACATGTCATCGCATGGCACAACCATCATGCATGACGCAGATCGGCGCGGACTTGTCCGGTCGCAGGATGGTCGCAGGCGCTGAGCCTTTGGGGCACGTTCCCACACATTCTGACACAAGCAACAACGGCCCTGGCGCGTTTGTATCGTAGATCGGCGCAACCCTGAGCCTCAAAACATAGTCTTCTGGGGGATTGTGAATCCTTTGTACAAAGTAGCGATTTCAGTACTGATTTGCTGGAGAAATCGACGCGCGTCGGCCGATATCGACAGTGATGGCGGGCAGTCGATATCAGGGGCGATGGATCGATCCCGAGGCCTGCTTGTACCTCGCCGAACTCGGAATTCCTCACTGGCGATTCATGGATGAATGCGTGAGATGGACCCGCGATGCCGGAGCAGCGCGGTTCCGGATGGGGGAACACTTGGCGTGGCGCCTTGCGACCTATCGGTGTGCCACGTCTTGGTGTATCAACGCAATGGTAGGTCAAGGAATTCGCCAATGAATGATATTTCCAACATCGCCTTTCGTTTGCCGCCAACTGAGCCTGCCCACAGGCAACCTTCCGCGCAGCCGGTCTCGCCGGACCCACGGGCGCTGGATGCGCCAAGGAACAACCCACTGGACAGCGCAGATTTTTCTGAGTTGGGGCAACTGCTGAGTGCGGCTGCGGATCAACCTGGGGTTCGTCATGCCAAGGTCGCGGAACTGCGCGCCCTCATCGAGCAAAATGAAGATGGTTTCATTAACGCCCGGCTTGGCCGGACAGCGCAGCGCGTGCTTGAGGAGCTGGGCGGCGAGTAAGGCCTCACGCACGGAACGCAATCCGATGCAGTCCGAAGAAACGGAGGTCACAATCGTCAATTGATTTGCATTGGGGACGATCATCCGTTCAGCTATCATGCTAGATGATGATCCAAGACGCCCGCACGACAAAGAAGCTCGCCAAAGACACCTTTGAGGCTTGGGCAGAAACCTACGATCACTCTCTGCTGAACTACTTCCTTTTTCGACCATCCTACTACACCTTCCTCGAAGAAATCGCCCGATGGCGGGCGGACCTTGACGGCCCGTTCAACATCCTCGACATTGGGTGCGGAACCGGGACCTTCCCGTGCATGATTGCCCTGTCGAACCTGGACGCCCGCCATATTGTCGGTCTGGATTACGCGATGGAAATGTGCCAGCAGGCCGCGCGCAAGCTGCAGCGGTTCGACCCCGATCATTTGGTCAGTTTCGTCAACGGCGACAGCGAACACTTGCCGTTTCCCGACGCCATGTTCGATATCGTCACCTGCGCCAATTCGTTTCATCACTATCCCCACCAGCAGGTGGTTGTTTCGGAGATGCGTCGGCTGATTCGTCCGGGCGGGCGCTTGATGATCATCGATGGATTCCGGGACAACGCCATCGGATGGGTGGTCTTTGACGTGGTGATCGCCGCGATCGAGAAATCGGTCCACCATGCCCCCTGGACCACCATGCGCTCGTATTTCGAGCAAGCGGGATTCAGCGAAATCTATCATCGCAAGTTCAATTTCCTGTTTCCGGCCTTTATCACCGTGGGCAGCGTGCCTGCGCATGACGGCTGACGCGCTTTCGCGGCAGCGGATCCGGTCCGCCGGCGCTTGCACGGGTCGCCGGTTCGTGGGATGCTGTTGAATCCATGACCCACGGTAACGACAGCAAGCAAGTGGCCGACCTCATGCGGCTGATCGACGTCTCGCGCCAGCTCGGCGCGACCGTTGAACTCGAGCCGCTCCTCAAAAGCATCGAAGAAGCAGCCCTTCAGGTTCTCGACTGCGAGCGGGTCAGCGTGTTCCTGTACGATCCGAACACGCGAGAATTGTTCAGCAAAGTGGCAACGGGTGTGGAGGACATCCGCTTCCCCGCGAACACGGGCATCGCCGGCGAAGCGGCCCAGACCCGCAAGACAATCCACGTGCCCGACGCCTACAGTGACCCCCGTTTCAATCCCGAGGTTGACAAAGCCACCGGCTTCAAGACGCGCAACATGCTCACGCTCTCGATGGTGGGTTATGACGGTCATTTGGTGGGCGTGCTCCAGCTTCTCAACAAGAGGCTCGATTGTTTTACCACCGATGATGAACGGTTGGCAGAGATGCTGAGCGCGCTCGCCGGCGTCGCCATCCAGCGGCAGTTCCTCATGCAGGAGTATGCCGAGAAGCAAAAGCTGGAACGGGATCTCGATCTGGCCCGCGAGATTCAGAGGGGCTACCTGCCGCAGGAGAATCCGCGCGTGCCGGGTTTCGAGATCGCCGGCTGGAACAAGCCCGCGGACCAAACGGGCGGCGATGCCTTTGATTTCATCCCCACGGACGACGGACGACTGGGCTTGCTGATCGCCGATGCCACCGGGCACGGCGTGGGCCCTGCGCTGATGGTCGCGGAATGCCGCGCTTTGCTCCGCGGGCTGGCGAGCATCACGGTTGATTTGACGCAAATCATGGCCAAAGCCAACGAAGTGCTCGTGGAGGACTTGCAGGACGGTCGCTTTGTGACGGTCTGCCTGGCCTTTCTGGATTCCAAGACTTCGACGATCAGCCATTTGAGCGCGGGCCACGCCCCGTTGATTCACTATGTCGCCGCCGATGACCGCTTCGTGGAGTTGCCCGCGGCGACCTTGCCCCTGGGCATCACCAAGAACTTGCCGGGTGGGCCCGCTCCCGACATTGTGCTGGGTCCGGGCGATCTCTTCATCTTGATCACGGATGGTTTTTTCGAGTGGATTCGAGCGGGCGGAGAGCAGTTTGGACTGGAGCGCCTTTACGACGTCATCCGCCGCAACCGCCAGTTGGCCTGTTCCGAGATTATCGAGCGGTTGCACCGCGCGGTCGTTGAATTCGGGCAAGGCACGCCGCAGGAAGATGATCTGACTGCGATCGTCGTCAAAAAGCTTTAACCGCGGGATTCGTCATCGGCGCTTCTTGCGCGTCGCGGTCTTTTTGCGCGGAGTTGTTTTCCGGGCAGCGGTCTTTTTCTTCTTCTTGGCCGGCTTGGTGGTGCGCCGAGCGGTTTTCCGGGGGGCCAGCTTCTTCTTTTTCGATTTGCGTACTGTACTCCTGGCGGTTTTCTTGCCCGTGGTCTTTTTCTTCTTGGTTTTCTTCTTATCGGCTGCCTTTTTCTTGGCCGCCTTTTTCTTTCGCTCCGCCTCTTTCTTCATGCGATCCAGCTTTTTATTCTTTTCCAGCAGGATCTTTTTCTTGGCCCGCTCGCGCTTCTTCAGCAGCGCCGCCCGTTTTCGCTCGATCTCCTTGTGCTTCTTCTCGCGCTCTTTCTCTTTCCGTTTGCGCTCCGCCTCTCGGGCGGCTTCGCGGGCGAGTTTCTCTTCTTCCTTTCGCTCCAGCTTGCGGATGGCCTCGAGCTTCGGCTGAGGAATACTGGCATCGATGGGGTAGATCTGCAACCGATCGTAGTAGCCTTGTTCTCTGAGGTTTTCCTGAGCGTTGTGGGCGTCTTTCTTCTCGATGGTCTTCAAGAGCACCACGTTGAAGCCGTCGGACTCCGCGACCAGCTTCCATTTGAAGGGCGGCAGTTCTTTAGCGGCTGCGCCGCGACGCGAGGTAAACAGATTCGACGGGGTCGCTGCTGGTTGCTTGGGGCTGGGTTCGGGTTTGGTGCTTTTCTTAGGCATGATCTGTTTCTAGAATTCTGACTCCATATTTTGATAAACTAAGCGCGCTTCGGCCGAAAGTCCAGCCGTTCCACGGCTTTTCGAGGCGCTGTTGATAAACTGCCGAAAGAGCGGGCGAAGGCCTCCATACTGGAACGCCACGTCGCGAACGGCGTAATCTTAGCTTGCTCCAGCGTTTCTGGCAACGGTTTGGCCTGCGATCATGCTTGCCACAGCTCTGCGAGCCGTGCCTCTGCGCCTGCGAACACGGCAGATCCGCCGCGACGGACCGTGGCACATGCGTTCGATTCAGGAGCTCCGCGAACAACACGGTTGGCCCAGCGGGCAACGACGGGCCAAACCAGCCGCGAACCTCGAATCCCGAAACTATTCCCCCGGCAACGCCGCAGACTGCCAGTCAAACGGCCTAAAACAGGCGGCAAGTGCGCGTTTGCAGCACGAGGTACCCTCTTGACATCATCCTCCGTCACTTTGCATAATGGGTGTTGGAGGCGGCCCGCCGCGGCGGGCGGTCGTGGGGGGTCGCCGCGTGATCCCTGAGGAAATCGGCCCCCAATTCACAGGTCCACTTCGACATCAATCCTGTCGGCAGCCAGGCAGCTTGGATAGGGAGGAATGCAAATGCTGCGTAAGAACATGAGACTCTGGGTACCACTGCTGGCTGTGCTGTCGGTGGTGCAGATCACCGAGGCTACGTGGTCGATCATTCTCGCGGATGTTGAGACCGGCGAGGTCGCTGTGGGAACGGTGACTTGCTTGAACAACTTCGATCTCCTGGCGCTCGTCCCGGTCGTTGTCGTGGGCAAGGGCGGCGCGGCAGTTCAATCGGCGGGTGACTTCGACGGCATCCGTCGGCCGATCATCTTCGAGCACCTCGGCCTGGGCACACCGCCTGAAGAAATCCTGGAGATTCTCGCAGGGATCTCCGGTCACCAGCAGAGACAGTACGGCATCACGGATACGCAGGGCAGAAAGGTAACCTTCAGCGGCAGCTCGAATGGCGCCTGGGCAGGGGGCGTGACGGGATCACAGTGCTCGATGCACTACGCGATTCAGGGCAATGTGTTGGCGGGCGCCTGCGTCATCGACGCCATAGAGCAAGCCATTCTCGATACCGAGGGCGACATACCAGCCAAGCTGATGGCGGGCATGGAGGCCGCCCGCTCGATGGGCGGCGATGGGCGCTGCTCTTGCGTGCCCTTTGATCCCACGAGTTGCGGCTGCCCGGTGCCGGCCTTCACCAAGTCCGGCCACATCGGCGGCATGGTCGTGGCGCGCATCGGCGACGTGGACGATTTCGTCTGCAATGCGGGCGGCTGCGTCGATGGCGACTACTTCATGCGATTCAATGTTGCTTTCCAGGGCAGTTCTCAGCCGGATCCGGTCCTCCAACTTCAAGTGCTGTTCGACGCGTGGCGGAGCGATCTGGAGGGCCGGCCCGACGCCGTGCTGTCCACCGTGGCCTTCGATCCACCGAGCATCCCGCCGGACGGTTCCTCAACAACGACCATGAACATTGTGCTGTTGGATTGGCAGAGCATGCCCATCAGCGGAAAGATTCAGTCCCTGACGGTCGTCCACGCCCCGGACAGCGCGGGCCTCTCGACGATTGGAGAGATCGTCGATAACAAGGATGGCACGTTCAGCGTGACGATCACGGCCGGCATGAAGATGGGTGTCGATCGCTTTCGAGTGGCCATTGATGACGGCGTTCGGCCGGTGATTCTCACTCCCGATCCCGCGCTGGAGTATTGCACACCGCCCGCCTGCGAGCTGGATTGCAACAACAACGGTGTGGTGGATAGCTGCGACATCGGCGACGGGGTCAGCGGCGACTGCAACGGCAACGGCGTACCCGACGAGTGCGACATTGGCGACGGCACCAGCGAGGATTGCAACACCAACAGCATTCCCGACGAATGTGAGCCGGATTGTAACGAGAACGGGCAGGCGGACAGTTGTGACATCGTGGACGGCACCAGCGAGGATTGCACGGCCAACGGTGTTCCCGACGAATGTGAGCCGGATTGTAACGAGAACGGGCAGGCAGACAGTTGCGACATCGCGGACAGCACCAGCGCGGACTGCAACGATAATAGTGTGCCCGACGAGTGCGATGTTGCCGAGGGTACCAGTGAAGATTGCAACGGCAATGCCGTACCCGATGAGTGCGACGTTGGCGACGGCACCAGCGAGGATTGCAACACCAACGGCGTTCCCGACGAATGTGAGCCGGATTGTAATGAGAACGGGCAGGCAGACAGCTGTGACATCGCGGACGGCACCAGCGAGGACTGCGTCTTGGCCCATGACTGCTGCGAAGTCAGACATGGTCCCGGGTGCAGCGACCCGCAGATCGAGGCGTGTGTCTGCGCGCTGGACCCGTTCTGCTGCATAGTGGATTGGGACGGCCAATGCGCAAGCGAGGTCAAGAACCTTGGCTGCGGTTCTTGCAGTCCATTGGGCAACGGCATCCCCGACGAGTGCGACATCGCCGACGGCACCAGCGAGGATTGTACGGGCAACGGTGTTCCCGACGAATGTGAGCCGGATTGTAACGAGAACGGGCAGGCAGACAGCTGTGACATCGCCGATGGGACATCCGATGACAACGATGCTGACGGCATACCCGACGAATGTATCCTGGTGTTCGCGCTGGACATCAAGCCTGGGTCGTGCCCCAATCCGTTCAATCGGCACGGCAACGGTGTGTTGCCGGTGGCGCTGGTCGGTACCGTGGAGTTTGATCCCACCGAGGTTGATCTGTCCACGCTGCAACTGTCGCGGGCGGATGGGGTTGGTGGGAGTGTCGCGCCCAACGAAGGACCGCCGGGGCCTCATTCGGTATTCGAGGATGTGGCGACCCCGTTCGATGGTAAGGGATGTGAGTGTCACGATCTCGGCGGCGACGGCATCGACGATCTGTGGATGAAGTTCAAGACGCGCGACCTCGTCGATGCTCTGGAGTTAGACGATCTGTCCGGAGGGGCGGCCGTTGAGCTGGTGCTCAGCGGCAACCTGCTGGACGGCACGCCCTTTGTCGCCGGCGATTGCATCGTGATCGTGCCGCCGGGTGATCTTGGGCTCATCAGCGCCACCGTGGGGTCAAACGTGGGAGACACCTTCATCGAGGTGACTCCGCTGGATCTCAACATCGACAGTGATGGGTTTACCAGTTTCGGCAGAGCACACCCCCTTGGAACGCTGCTGACGGTGACTGCTCCGCCGACCTCCGAGGGTCGGCGATTCGTGCGCTCGATGGTCGACGGCGACGGTGCGGTGGACCCGTTCGATCTAGCCCTCCTGCTTGGCAATTGGGGGCCGAATCCCGGCCACCCTGCCGACTTCGATGGTGACGGAACGATCG
>JACZTW010000129.1 GCA_022573485.1 Planctomycetota bacterium | reverse complement strand
GCTGCCGAGCCATGTGCGCCACGTCCGGCGGCGGATTCGCGCTGATGACCGAGGCCATCGGGATGGCGGGGATGATGGAGATTCCCGTGGTGTTCATCAACGTCCAGCGCGCGGGCCCCTCGACGGGCGTACCCACCAAGACCGAGCAGGGCGACTTGTGGCAAGTCCTCGGGGCCAGCCAGGGCGATTTCGAACGCTTTATCGTCGCCCCGCGCAGCGCACTGGATGCCTTCAACACGATCCCGGAACTGTTCGATCTTTGCGACAAGTATCAGTGCCCAGGCATCGTCATCACGGACCTGTTGATCTCCGAAGGCACGTTCAGCGTGGACCCGGACGACATCAACATGCAACCAAAGATTGATCGTGGAGAATTGATCACCACGCCATCTTCCGACGAAGGCTATCTGCGATACAAGCACACCCAGAGCGGGATCTCGCCGCGTGCCCTGCCGGGCCTCGAAGGCTATGTACACATCGTGGCCACGGACGAACATGACGAGGACGGTGTCTTGATCAGCGACGAGTTCACCAATCCCCACAAGCGCCGCCGGATGGTCGAGAAACGAGCCCGCAAGTTCGAAGGCATCGTCGATCAAATTCAACCGCCCGAGCTTGAAGGGCCGCTCGATGCCGAGGTCACGTTGATCGGCTGGGGTTCCACGTACGGCGTGATCAAAGAAGCGGTAGCGCAGTTGAAGGCCGCGGGGGTCTCTGCCAATCACCTGCCGATCAAGTGGATCGTTCCGCTTCACGTTCAAGCGGTGACGGACGTCGTCTCGCGCGCGAAGCGAACGATCATTGTCGAGAACAACTACTCCGGCCAGTT
Source organism: Planctomycetota bacterium (assembly GCA_022573485.1). GTDB lineage: Bacteria > Planctomycetota > Phycisphaerae > UBA1845 > CAIVHJ01 > JACZTW01. Next base: position 9,141 of record JACZTW010000129.1, on the reverse strand, counting down.
TTTCCGCTATCTTCGAAGCGAAACGGGTCTGGCCATCGACGGCCATATCCGCAAATACGATGGTGAGCCGTTCATGCCCCATCACGTTGTCGAAGGTGTGTTAGAGCAACTGGCCGGAAAGACCGATCATTACGTTCCCGTGCAGGAGATAATGGTCTAGCGAGGTAATCATATGTCCGTCGGATCAACGACCCAGGTTGTGTCGAGCGATAAGCCGCTCGTTCAATTGAAAGCCAAGGACTTTAAGAGTAAGGTCAGCCCGGACTGGTGCGCCGGTTGCGGGGACTTTGGCGTTCTCACCGACCTGCAGAAAGCCTGCGCGGAGTTGGGGCTTCGGCCACATCAGATCCTGACCGTCAGCGGCATCGGATGTTCATCCAATCTTCCCGGATACTTCAACGCTTATGGCATGCACACGCTTCACGGTAGGGCTCTGGCAGTGGCGACCGGCGCCCAAATGGCCAATCATGAACTCACCGTCATCGTTACGGGCGGGGATGGCGATGCCTATGGCATCGGCGGAAACCATTTCGCCCACACCGCCCGCCGGAATGTGGACCTGACCTACATCGTGATGGACAACCAAGTCTACGGTCTGACCACCGGTCAAATGTCCCCCACCAGTTGTGAAGGAATGAAGACCAAGAGCACGCCGTTCGGCAGCATCGAGAAGCCGGTCAACCCGATCACCACGGCCATCATGAACGGGGCGACTTTTGTCGCCCGCGGCTACAGCGCCGACGGCAAGCAACTGATCGAACTCATGAAACAGGCGATCCAGCATAAGGGATTCGCGCTCATCGACATCTTCAGCCCCTGTGTCACCTTCAACCACGACAACGACTACGCATTCTTCAAGGAGCGGATCAAAAAGCTCGAGGACGAGCAGCATGACCCCACCGACTGGAAAGCCGCTTGTGAGAAGGCCATGGTGTGGGGGGAAACGATTTACACGGGTCTCTTCCTCCAAATCAAGGACAGGCCAACGCTCGGCCAGCAGGAGCCGGTGCTGGACCAGGGCGGTCCGCTGGCCCATCGACCGCTGGGTTTGAGCAAGGAGCAATCGCAGAGAATCCTCAAGAGGATGATGTGAGATTCTCAACAAGTCCAACTGGCCAGAGAGGTCGGCTGGGCGATTATTTGCGGCGCTTCCGGGTGCGCTTGGGCTCGGGGCCCAGACGGGTGATGTGTACCATGTCGCAGATGACCACGTCCTGGACTACGGCATCGTCCTTGCTGTTGCCGATGCCGACGTAGGCCGCCCTCGGCGTTAGTATGACTTGATCGGGATGGGTGACCGTATAGGCCGAGCCATCGGACATGTGGATGGTGAAAGGCCGAAACGGCTGACGTTTGAACAGCTTGGTCAGTTCCTCAATACGCATCGATTCGATTGTACGGCGCATCTGCAAGAACTCCAAGCGGAAAGCCGCCAAAGGCCGCACCAACACCATTGCGGTGAGGTAATCGGACAAGCGTGGCCGGCAATTCAGATTCAATCAGCGGGCGTGGAATCGGCGAGTTGTGTTGTTGGCGTCGAGGGGCCAGTGGGCGCGAAGTACAACAGCGGCCCGAGTTGGGCCACCGTCTTGGGCCCGATGCCGTGAATCTGAAGCAAGTCGTCCGCGCATGAAAACGGTTGGGGCCTGCCTGATTTCTCTCGAAACGACACGATCCTCTTGCTCTTGACCATGCCGATATTCGGCAGGGCGGCGATCTTCCACCACGGGTCTTCGTTCACGTTGATCTTCGCGGCGATGGCCTGCGAGTCGCCCATCGGTGCCTGGGCCGCGTCGTAGTCCGATTGCTGCCCAAGATAAAGCGAACCGGCCACAATCCCGCACAACACGCCCAGCCGCAGAAACACGGTCGGCACACACAATTGTTCACGCGTTGGTGTCGTGTGTCTGTCCGTCGGCATGAATCTGGGCCCGGATCGTACACAGTTGTTCGTAGGCGAGCTTGGGTGACAAATCGGCGCGCAGCAAGCCGCCGTGAGGCAAATAGTGCGCGCCGGCATCGGCCAAGTCACGCCACGTGATGGTCTCGACGAACGGTTTGCTCAGGGCGATGTTATAGAACTCGCGCAGCCAGCGGGATTGCAGCGCTTCGCTCCATTCATCGTGCCACCGGCCCGCCTGGCTGGGGGGATAGTGCCCGCTCCAGGCGTCTTCCTCGTCGGCAGACGAATTCGACGGCGCCTGCACCGCCGTGATGTGTACCGGCTTGCCGAAGGAGGCGAAGCGGTCGATCATCGACGACAATTGAAACATGTCGCGGACGTACATGCCGTCCCGGCCGGCGCCCACGTAGAACTGCAGCCCGAGGGCATCGAAATTGACGCTGTTCTGCACGATCATGTCGGCGTACAGCAGCGGCGGAATCGTACGCGGGTTGCGCGAATAGTATTCGCCCCACGGCGCCACGAGGTCGACCACGGTGAGCGCTTCGGGCGCCATTTGCTTGGTGATCGCCGAGGACAGTCGCGTCAGCTCGATGAGCTGTTCGAAGTTCATGTTGAAGGTGTTGTGCGCGTGGACGCCGCTGATGACGTCCCAGGCCTGCACATGCTCGCCGAAGCGCTCGACGACCCGGCGGATATGCTCGTAAATGAAATCGCGAATCGCCTCGAAATCGTGTTCGTAAATATACAGCCAATCGGGCACGTCCGGTTCGTCGAACGCCACCAACGGGCCCGCCTTGATCGGAATGCGGTGCTTGGTCAGCCAGTCGATCCACTCATCCAGATCGTCCCAATCGAATTCGCCCTGTTTGGGCTCGATCTGGCGCCAGCAAACGGGAAGATAAACGAAATCGAAGCCGTTGATCAGGCGCTTGCGATAGAGATCCTCTTTGTTCTTGGGGTTGATTCGGCAGCCGAAGAGCCGCCGCTCGAGCTGGCCCAGTTGGCGCCGGCGGTTCAGAAACACACCGGCGTGGAACAGCGACATTTGCTCGCCCAACAGCACCGATTTCCGGAGAACCTCGTTGGCCACTTTGGCGGCTTCGGACATGCTGCCGCATTTGATGGCCTCCACCAGCAGTTCCTGGCACTGCCGAAAGGCCCGCTCGATCGTCTCAATGTTGTCGATATCGAACAGACCCCAGTCCTCGCGTTTCTGGCAAATGCGCATCATTTGAGCGCGGGCCAGTTCGAGGTGCAAATTGTAGGGTCGCTCGCGTTCGGGCAGCCGCGTGGTCTCCAGGAGGATCTTCCCCACGCCCTCCACAGGCCACAAAATAGCGAGCGCTGCCGGGCCTTGGGCCCGTTTCCGGCACTTCAGTTCCCCCTCGCTCAGTTCAAACTCCCCCCGGACCGGGACATGATCGCTCCCCAGCAGGTAGGCGCCTTCGAGAGGCAACGATTTGGCCGGCTGGCCGTTTTCAAATATCTCGAAACGCAACATAGGGCTGCCATCGTCATAGGGCGGAGTCCGTTCGGCAGGCCGCCCACCAATTAGCGTGATCCGGGTTCTTCGATCGGAGTCCAGTGCACCATTATGCCCAATCGCGACCTCGGCGTCGAGATCATCCTTCCGGAATAAGATCGATCCGCCGATCTCGCAGCGGAGCGCGCGCCCACGCACGCCGAAAAATGCGGGAAATCGTATGCCCAGCGCTTATAATCTCTTTAGAAACGATCAACAGGGTCAAACGCTTGGTCAGGTTACTCTAATGCTCGTAGTTTGCTTACTGCTGGCTTGTCTCTTCGCGCAGGACACCATCCGCTACGACAAACTGACGCTACTCGACGGCCAAGTGATCACCGGCCAGATCGAGCAGGAAGCCGGCGACTACGTCATGATCCGCGTGATCCGGGCCGGCGGGAAGGTCAATTTCGTCCGCCGCGTTGCCAAGCAGCACATCGCCAAGCGTGAATTCGTGGACCTGCCGCAGCGCCGGGAACAGACGCCGCCGGAAGATGCTGTGCCGTCCGTCGAGGCCGAGGCCGAGGCCGAGGCCAAGGTGATCGAAGACAAACCGGCTTACCTCGCGTCGATCTTCAATGAATGGGAAATCCGCAACGTCGAGGAGACCGCCCGCCGCCTGCTGAAACTGACCAGCCGGCTCACGGCGACCGAAGTGCAGCAGCTCGACAAAGCGGCCGAACAGCACGTAGGCTCCACTCTGGCCCAATTCGCCGCCCGAGTCAATCTGGAATACTCGCGAATCAGATCGGGGCAGGGTTTCTTCCGATTGTACTTCCTGACCCATTTCACGCTTCGGGAGACGCACGAGCTTCTCTCGGAGGCCTTTCGGCAGGCCTTCGATGCCAAAATCGCTTGCCGCGGACACCGCCCAGCCGGCGAGCACTGCGATCGCGTCGATACGATTTCGCAGTGGATCCAACGCCCGAACGACTACGACGGCCAAGGCGATCATGCCCTCGAATTCAGCAAACAACTCACGCGGACGATGGGCATGGCCCGGGAACTCGTTCGATTGCGACATACGCTGCACTTGAACAAAGAGCTGATCATCGAATTGAATTCGCAACGGCAGCATTTGCGGGAACTACTGGCCGGGGTCAATCAAAGAAAATCACAGGCCGGCCGCCGGCCGCGTTGATTCCGGATGGCCGTCGGCATAGCATCCGTTCGCATGTGTCCAGTTGTCGTCCAGACTTCATTGTCGAACCTCCCGAGCCGGCGCGGCAAGGTTCGGGACATTTACGATCTCGGTGACAAACTGCTCTTGGTCGCCTGCGATCGCATCAGCGCCTTCGACGTTGTCATTCCCAGCGCCATTCCAGAGAAGGGTTGCCTGCTGACGGCACTCTCCGAGTTTTGGTTTCACAAGTTCGCCCACATCACGCCGCACCACTTGATCGAGGTCGTGCGGGACAGACCGCCCGAGGGGCTGGAGGAGTACGCGGACCAGCTCAGCGGCCGCTCGATGGTGTGCCGCAAATGCGACGTGGTGCCGATCGAGTGCGTGGTCCGAGGCTACATCACTGGCTCCGGCTGGAAGGATTATCAACGTACGGGCGCGGTGTGCGGCATCGAGTTGCCGGCCGGTCTGGGGCAGTGCGAGAAGCTGGCAGAGCCCATCTTCACGCCGGCCACCAAGGCCGACGAAGGCCATGATGAGAACATCAGCTTCGAGCAGGCCTGCGCCGCCGTCGGCCGTGACACGATGACCCGCCTGCGGGAAAAGAGCATCGAGTACTATCAGGCGGGCGCCGACTACGCCCGCGAGCGAGGCGTGATCATCGCCGACACCAAGTTCGAGTGGGGCTGGTTTGATGGGCAGCTCATTCTCATCGACGAAGTGCTCACGCCCGATTCCTCACGTTTTTGGCCGGCGGATGATTATGAAGCCGGCCGCGATCAGGACAGTTTCGACAAGCAGTACGTCCGCAACTATCTTCAGGGTCTCGTCGATGCCGGGCAATGGGACAAAACGCCGCCCGCGCCGGAACTACCGCCCGACGTCGTTCGCAACACCACTCGAAAGTACATCGAAGCGTACGAGCGTCTGACCGGCAGAACCTATGCTGGCTTGCAGTCTTGATCTGACGTATTATTGAGACCATGTCCTTTCTCGACTATCGAACCGCGGGAGAGTCTCACGGGCCGGTCATGCTGGCGCTGATCGAGGGGATGCCGGCGGGTGTTCGGATCGACACCGATTTGATCGATCACGAATTGCGCAGGCGGCAGGGCGGGTTCGGGCGCAGCGCCCGGCAGAAGATCGAAAAGGACCAGATCATCATCAAGTCCGGCGTTCGCCGGGGCATCACGATTGGTTCGCCGATCGTGCTTGAATTGATCAACCGAGACCACCGCATCGACCAGGCACCGGCAGTGACCAGGCCGCGCCCGGGTCACGCGGATTTGGCCGGCAGCGTTAAGTGGCTGACCACGGATTGCCGCGAAACGCTTGAACGCGCGTCGGCCAGGGAGACGGCTGCGCGCGTGGCGGCCGGTGCGCTGGCCAAATGCCTGCTCAAGCGTTTTGGCATCGTGGTCGGCGGGTTCGTTCGACAGATCGGGTCGGCCAAGTGTCACGTGGAGCGGACCGCCGATCTGGCCGAGATCATTCACGCCCGCGCGGATAACGAAGTCTATTGCCCCGATCCCCAGGCCGCCGCGGCCATGGTTCAGCAAATTAAGCAGGCGTCGGGACGTGGTGACACGGTCGGCGGCATCGTCGAAGTCTGGGTCACGGGTCTGCCGCCGGGACTGGGCAGTTGTGTGCGCTGGCAGGACAAGCTCGACGGGCGGTTGATGCAGGCGGTGGGCTCGATTCAGGCGTTCAAAGGTGTCGAGATCGGTGCAGGTTTTGCGGTGGCTGGGAAGTTTGGCAGCGACGTACACGATGAGATGGATTACGATCCCGACGAGCGTGACTCGCCGAGCTTGGGCTTCACACGGCGTTCCAATAATGCCGGCGGGCTCGAAGGCGGCATGACCAACGGGCAGACCGTCATCGTGCGCGGCGTGATGAAGCCCATCAGCACGCTGGCCCGTGGGCTGGACACGGTCGATCTGGAGACCAAGGAGCCGGCCCGCTCTGCCTATGAGCGCAGCGACATTTGCGCCGTGCCCGCAGCGAGCGTGGTGGCCGAAAACGTCGTGGCCTTCGAGTTCGCCCGCGCGCTGCTGGCCAAGTTCGGCGGCGATACGCTCGGCGAAGTTCGCGAAGGGTATGATCACTATTTACAGGCAGCCCGGGCGCTCGGTCTCGACAAGCAAGCCGAGTAACGTGGCCGCCGCTCGTTGGGCGCGATCGACCCCAAACGGGAATTCACACCTCCGCGTTCACGCCACAGCAATCACATTGACGCGCCGTGCCGTTCGCTCCATCATGTGGCGTGTACTTTCAGGGCTGCGCGGATGAAAGGCGGTGCTTGGATGGATCGAGCAGTCAGGAACTTGATTGATCTGACGAATCCGGCGGACAATTTCATTCTGAACATGGATCAGGCCGAGGCCGCGCGAAGGGTGGCTTCGGGCGATCCGCAGGCGGTGGCTGGGATCGAAGGCCAGTTCGCCATCGTGGCCCGCGACGGCGACCGCATCCGTATGGCCCGCTCGATTGGGCGGCTGCTGCGCTACTTCATCGCCAAGCGCCAGGACGGCCCGATGCTCATCGTGGCCCAGCGCATCGAATCGATCCGGGCCTGCCTGGAAGAATTGGGCTTGCTCGACCAGTTTCATCCCAGCTACACGCGCATGGCGCCCGCGCATTACGTGACCGAGGTTCATTTGGTGGGCTGCCCCGATCCCAATCCAGTGTATCGCCGCTTCTTCGATCCGCCGCAGGACGTCTGGCAGAGCGATATCGAAGCGATCGGCCGGCGCTATATCGAAGCGCTGGCGGCCGCCATCGACGGATGGCTAGACTGCGTTCCGGCGCAGGCGCCGATCGGAGTGTGCTTCTCGGGCGGGATCGACAGCGGTGCGGTTTTTCTGACCACCTATCATGCAATGAAGGCGCGCGGCGACAACCTCTCGCGTCTGAAAGCCTTCACGCTCAGCGTGGACGGCCGAGGCGAGGATCTGGCACAGGCTCGGCGGTTCCTCGACAGCGTCGATCTCAGCCTGTTCCTCGAACCGATCGAAGTGTCCGGCGATGCCGTCAACCCGCTCGAAACCGTGCGCGTTATCGAGGACTACAAGCCGCTCGATATCCAGGCTGGTGCTGTGCTTCTGGCATTGTGTCGCGCTATTCGGCAACGCTACGCCGAATGGAAGTATCTCATCGACGGCGATGGCGGCGACGAGAATCTCAAGGACTATCCGATCGAAGTCAACCCCGAGCTGACGATCAACAGCGTGCTGAACAACCGCATGTTGTATCAAGAAGGCTGGGGCGTCGAATCGATCAAGCACTCGCTGACCTTCAGCGGCGGGCACTCCCGCGGCTACGCCCGCACGGCAGGCCCGCTCGCCGCCACCGGCTTTGTCGGCTTCAGCCCGTTCACCGTGCCCGGCGTGATCGCCGTGGCAGAGGGCATTCCCTATCGCGCACTGACCGACTTCGATATTGATCGCCTGTACGAACTCAAGGGGCAAGTGGTGGCGGCCGGCGTTCGGGCGGTGACGGGCCTGCAACTGCCCGTTTTCGAGAAACGCCGCTTCCAACACGGCGCGGGGCGGATTCGCGACTTCGACGAGCCTCTCGCCGCGCAGGAAAGGCGTTACTACAAGGCCTTTCAGGATGAGTTCGTTCCGGCGGCCGGCTGAAGGCGAGTGCCATGGACGATTGGCCTGACCGACCGCAGGACTTGAGCCGCTGGATTCTCGATCAGCGCTCGCCAAAGAACTCACTCGACGCGCGGCGGGCGTACGGTGCGTTTGTCGAACAGGAACCGGACGCCGCCGGACGACTGCGCGAGGTCGCCACGCTGCTTTTGACCAACCGCGAGTGTGCGTTCCGCTGCCTGATGTGCGATTTGTGGAAGAACACGCTCGATGATCCCACGCCGCGCAGCGCCATACCGGAGCAAATCCGCTCTGCGCTTGCGAATCTGCCGCAAGCCGAAGTCATCAAACTCTATAACGCCGGCAATTTCTTCGACGCCGGCGCCATCCCGCGCGAAGACTGGCCTGAAATCGCCGAAAGGGTCGCACCGTTTGAACGCGTGATCATCGAATCCCATCCGAAGATGATCGACGACCGTGCGAAGGAATTCCGGGATCTTCTGACCGGCAGGCTGGAGGTGGCCATTGGTCTGGAGACGGTTCAGGAAGAAGTGCTCGAGCGCTTGAACAAACAAATGACGCTGGCGGAGTTCGAGCGGTCGGTGCGTTTTTGCAGGGACAACGAGATCGACGTGCGGGCGTTCATCCTGCTGCGCCCGCCGTTTGTCGGCGAGGCGGAAGGGGTCGAATGGTGCAAACGATCGATTGAATTCGCTTTCTCGGTGGGCGTGCAATGCTGCGCGGTGGTGCCGACGCGTGCGGGCAACGGAGCGCTGGATCAGCTCCAACAGCAGGGCTTGTTCGAGCCGCCCAGCCTGCGCTCGCTGGAAGAAGTGCTCACTTACGGGCTGTCGCTGGGCCGGGGCCGCGTGTTCGTGGATTTGTGGGATGTCGAGATGTTCTTTGACTGCCCGCGTTGTGGGCCGGCGCGGGCCGAGCGGCTGAAACGCATGAACCTGTCTCAAGCGGTCAGCACTCAGCTTTCAGCGGT
>JACZTW010000128.1 GCA_022573485.1 Planctomycetota bacterium | reverse complement strand
CGACACTACAATGATGGCCACAAATGCGACCGCGAGGCCGGAGGGCACGCCCAGCCCGCCCATAAACGTCGCCGTGCCGTTGATGAACGCACCCAGCTTGTTCGGCAAACCAGCTTCGATCGTGTTCCAATCCCGATACGCCGCCGTCCAGTCCGCCTTCGATGAGAACCCGGCTGTGCAGGCGAAGACCGCCAGCAGGCCCAGCAGCGATTCGCCGATCATCCCGCCATAGCCAATGACGCGCGCATCCGTCTCGCGGTTGATTTGCTTGGCGGTCGTGCCGGAAGACACCAGCGAGTGAAATCCGCTGGCCGCTCCGCAGGCGATGACGATGAACACAAACGGAAACAACGACGGCGCGCCCTCGGGATGGGCGTTGATCGCCGGAGCTTGAAAGGTCGGGCCGAGGATGAAAAAGCCCGCATACGCCGTCGCCAGTCCGAGATACAGCAGCAGCGAATTCAGAAAATCGCGGGCCTGCAACAAGCTCCACACCGGCAGCACCGACGCCAAGAACGCGTAGCCGACCAAAATCCAGATCCACGTCTCCTTTTCAGGCCAGTGCTCGGTGGCCAAACCCATCGTCGGATAGCGCATGCCCAGCCACACGAAAAACAGCAGCAAAACAAAACCCACCAGCGTTGTCGGCGCCAGCGGGAAGTTGCGTTTGTACAGCAAGTGACCCATGACCATGGCCATCAGCATCAGCGCAGCCGACGGCAGGACCGACGACGGATACGATGTCGTCGCTGCCGCGAGATTGCCCGGCTCGAAGTCGGTCCCGATCGAGAAGAGCGTCGAAATGACAGATACGAACACGCCCATGGCCAGCGCGACGCCGAAGAAGATGAGCGCCAGAAACAACATCTTGGCCCGTGGCCCGATGACGCCTTCGGCGACTTTGCCGATGGATTGGCCTTTGGCCCGCATGGAGACGACCAGCGCCCCGAAGTCGTGTACGCAGCCGACCAGGATCGCCCCGAACACCACCCACAGCATGGCCGGCACCCAGCCCCAGATGACCGCCACCGCCGGGCCCAGCATCGGCGCCAGACCCGTGATCGAAGCATAGTGGTGACCGAAAAGAACGACCCGCTTGGTGGGCACATAGTCGATGCCATCGGTCATCGTGTGGGCGGGCGTCTCGCGATTGTCATCCAGCCGAAAGATCCGACGACTCAGAAATCGCGAGTACACGCCGAAACCCAACGCATACAGCAAGAAGCACCCGGCAGCAGCGAGCAAAGGACTCATGGTCGCGGATTGTACGCGCTCTGCGCAGTCGTGTCAGCATTCCGGATCAGTAACGGAATTGCGGAATGCGGATTGGGGATTGCGGAATGAAGAATGCAGAATGATGAATGAAAAAACCTCCCCATCAGAACCTGGAGCACAACCGTCGGGTCGTGACAGCAGGCAGTAGGCAGCAGACATCAGGAAGAAGAATACAAATACCGAGCGCCAAGCAGCGATCCTACCGCTTCACGCTTCCCGCTTCCCGCTTCACGAATTCCGCTTCACGCTTCACGAATCCCGCTTCACGCGTTTAGCGGCGACCCGCAGGGGAGCGCGGGAGAATTGCGGAATGCGGATTTCGGATTGCGGATTGCAAAGCGGGAGCGTCTTCTCCAGACTCGTTTAGCGGCGACCCGCAGGGGAGCGCGACGCTAATTGAAGGGGATCTCGCATGTTTGACAGGTCGTATCTTTGTCGCCACCAACCGCGAGGAGTCGAGTGTCCGGTTCCGCAAAATCGGATTTGACGTATCCCAGGCCGATGCGGCGATCGAGCTTGAATGACTGCGCGGCGGAGGTCACCCGGCCGACAGGTTGGCCGTCGTGCGTCAGCGATGCGCCGGGGGCGACCGTACCGTCGAACGCCAGGCCGACGAGCAGCTTGGCGGGCGCCCCGCGGGCGCGCATGCGCTCGACGATCTCCTGGCCCAGGTAGCAGCCTTTCGTGAAACTCACCGCCCGCTCGATCTGCCGCGTCTCGGCAGGCAGCACATCCGCGTCGATGTCCTCCAGCGGCCACGGCAAACCCGCTTCCACGCGCAAAACTTGCAGTGCGTCCAACCCGACCGGTCTCAGTCCAATCGATTCACCGATGTTGAGCAAGTGCTGCCAAACCTCAAGCGCATTTGACGCGGGCACAATCAGTTCCAGCGCGGCCGGTCCGGCAAAGTCGTGCCGAACGACTCGACACGCGACATCGCCGATCCGAACTTCTGCATGATGCAGCGGTTCGCCAGAAACCAAGGAGCCGCAGGCTTCAGCCTGCGCGATCCGCCCGTCACCCGGAAGTGACCCGGCGCGCTCGCACACTTCACTCGCCCTTGGCCCCACCAGCGCCAGTCTCGCGAAATCACCGCTGCGATCGGTCAGTTGCGCGTCTTCCATAACAATGTACTTGCCAAGATGCTCGATGGCCGGGCCGAGCCAACGACGATCGATGTCCAGAAGCAGAGCGTCGGGCAGCGCCAGCACATTGCCGTCGAACAGCACGCGACCCTTGATGTTCAAAGAAAACGAATACAGGCCGTGGCCGGGTTTGATGCTCTTGATATCGTTCGTGGTGAGATTGTGCAGCCAAGCGGCGCGATCGCCGCCGGTGATTTCGATCAGGCTGCGATAGCTGCGGTCGTGCAGGCCGACGCCTTCCGCCGCCGCATCGTATTCCGCGCGGACGTCACCGAAATGCGCCGGCACACGCGCGGAGCCGACGTCGATCAAATCCGTACCTTGTTCTTGATGATACGCTGCAAGTGACAATTTATGCTCTCCAGATTGTTGATTTCTGTATCGCGACGATAACTCGATGGGAGATCGTCGTCTCATTGAAACGACTGCTAAACGGCAAGCCACTTTCAGGGCGCTTCGAACTGACTTCGTCGTTTAGCAGAATTCTCGTCCTGCAACTGCTCCATCAAGCAGCGAATCCGGACCCACCCTACCCAACAACAACGGGTCTGGACCCGCCGCGAGCGTGCGCATAAGATACCCGCTTCTTTCGGGAGCGTCACGAGTCATGATTCACGAAACCGCCATCATCGATCCGCAGGCCGAGATCGCGCCGGATGTCTCGATCGGGCCCTACGCGATCATCGACGGGCCTGTGAAGATCGGCGCGGGCTCGAAAATCCATGCCCACGCGCACATTTCCGGCCATACGACCCTCGGTCGCAATTGCGAGATCCATCCTCATGCCGTGGTCGGAAACACCCCGCAGGATCACTCCTACGAAGGCGGCGAGAGCTATCTCGTCATCGGCGACGATACCCAGATTCGCGAATTTGTCAGCATCCATCGCGGCGCCGCCCCGGGCACGAGCACGTCAATCGGCAGCGGCTGCATGATCATGGCCAAGGCCCACGTGGCGCACAACTGCGTCCTCGGCGACGGCGTGGTCTTGACCAACGGCGTGGAATGCGCCGGCCACGCGCAGATCGGCAACCACGCGCTCATCGCAGCCCACGCGATGATTCATCAGTTTGCGCGCGTCGGGCGGCGGTCGATGTGCGTCGGCACAGCCCTTATTATGCGTGACGTGCCGCCGTTCTGCGTCACCGACTACAAGGGCGGCTTGGTGAAGGTGAACGTCGTCGGGCTGCAGCGTGAGGGGTTTTCCAAGGAAACCACCCGCGAGATCAAAAACGCGTTCAAAGTTCTATATCGCTCGGACGAGCCTTTCAGCATCGCTGTCGAACAGCTCAAAGCCATGGATAACTGCCCCGAGGTCGAAGAAATCCTGGAGTTCATTGCCAATCCCTCAAAATGCGGCATCGCCGGGCGAAGTCGCGCCACCCGCGAATGAACACGAGATCGCACCCCCGCAGCAACGTCTCGCCGAGCCGGCGCGTCTCTGCGCCATCGCGGGCGTGCCACTGCTGTTGAGCAGGGCCTTTCCGCATGGTTCGTTCCAGCACTGCTCAAAAGCAGTGGCACACTCAACAAATCACATGTCAAGGAGCACTGCTTCCGGACAGGCCAACCTCAGCCCGGAGGATTTCTCGATCCGGCCGATTTTGTGGGATGAAATTATGGCCAATAGCCGTTTATTACTATTGAGGAGGTCAGTCTCGATAAATGAGCGAAGCCGCGACAACGTTCGTCGGGTACGTCCGGCCGCAGTGGGCTAGGCTGCATATTGTTGCGCGACAATACGTTGCGAACGAAAATGAGGCCCCCGACCTGGTTCAGGAAACACTGCTGCGCGCTTGGCGGCACTTTTCTTCAGCCGAGCAGACGGCCTTTCCCGCGGCCTGGTTGTTCGTGATCATGCGCAACATCGCCCTCGACTGGCAAGCATCCGCCCGTCGAAGGCTGAAGCTCACGCTTCTGCCTGTTTCGCAACTCACCGAGGTGGCCAGCTTTGAAGAGGACGACGCCTTCGCTTCGCTGCCGGCGCTCAGCGAGGAGGCCTTTCGTGAATTCCTCGACGAGCGGATCGCTGCTGCCGTTGACGCACTCGATGCTCCCTATCGTGAGGTTCTGATCCTGTCGGTCGCCGGCGACCTGCGCTATCGGGAAATCGCCGAAGTACTCGATTGCCCGATCGGCACGGTCATGTCACGGATGGCCCGGGCGCGACGGGCCCTGCGGGAGCGGCTCGCGGATTATGCGAAGCCGTCACGGGCGAGTAAGGAGGCTCGATCATGAACTGCACGGAGATTCGCGAGTATCTATTCGCTTTCCTGGACAACGAGCTGGATGCGCATCTCAGTATCGAACTGCAACACCATTTGGACCACTGTCCCACCTGCGCTCAGCAGGCCGAAATCGAGCGCGAGGTCCGCCGGCAATTGGGCGGCGTACTTGCAAATGCTCAGGCCGTCCCGGCCTTTGACGCAACTGTCTTGGCAGCCGCTTTGGCCGATGGTCGAGCCCAGCCGGGCACGGCCCGGTTTGCCGGGCAGCACTGGCGCGCGGCGAAGTTTGTCGGTGTCGCCGCAGCCGTTGCTGTCATCGTCATTCTCTGGACCGTGACGCGTGACGTCGGCACTGCCGAACCACAGGCAGGCAGTCTCGCCGACCTCATGGTGCAGGATTACAGGCACTTCGTGGAACAGGGCGAGACGGTGCAGTTAGCCTCGGCCGACGCCGTTGAAGTCTCGACGTGGCTTCGCGAGCAGACAGGTTTGGACGTATCCCTCGCTGCTATGACCGGCCAGCGCTGCAAACTGATCGGGGCGCGCAAGTGCAAGCTCGCCGGTCGGCCGGCGGCGTTTGTCCTGTACGACATGGAAGGCACGGCTGTTTCGCTCGTCGCAACGGACGCAGCAGTCGCGGACATGGGAACAATGAAGCGCGCAGACCGTCATGGTGATGAAGTCTGGGTCGATCATTGCAAAGGCCACACTGTCGTGGCCAAGCGGCAGGGCACGTTGGTTTACGCCGCAGTCTCGACACTCCCGCAGAATGACTTGATCCATTTTATCGAAAGTGTAGTGCATGAAAGCGATTGAAGTTGGGTTGAAGAACCCCTATCTCGTGGTCGTCCTGGTCGTGGCGGTCTTTGTCATCGGCGGCGTATCGATGACGCAGATTCCCGCCGACCTGCTGCCGCAGTTCAACACGCCGGCCGTGCAGATCGTCACGTTTTACCCCGGCATGCCGCCGGAAGTGATGGAGCGCGACATCATGAGTCGCCTGCAGCGCTGGACCGGCCAATCGGTCGGCATCGAGCACCAGGAAGCCAAGGCCATGCTCGGGGTCTGCATCGTGAAAGACTTCTTTCGCGAGGGCATCAGCTTCGACACTGCCATGTCGCAGGTGACTTCGTACGCGATGAGCGACTTGTTTTATCTGCCGCCGGGCACCATCCCGCCGATGGTCATGCCCTTTGATCCGACCGCCTCGGTGCCGTTGTGTCTGGTCAGCGTATCCAGCCCGACCATGACGGAGAAGGAACTGTACGACATTGCTTACTACGAGCTGCGCAACCGATTGCAGAGCATCCAGGGGGTCATCGCGCCGGCCGTTTACGGCGGCGTGTTGCGGCGCATCCTGGCCTATGTCGACCCCATGGAACTGGAGGCCCGCGGGCTTTCGCCGATGGATATAGTCGATACGCTCGGAGCACAGAGCGTCTTCATCCCCACCGGCAACGCCAAGTTCGGCGACATCGACTACCAGATCATCTCCAACGCCATGCCGGTGGAAGTCGATCTTCTTAACGACATGCCGATCGCAAGAGATATCTACATGCGCGATGTTGGAGAAGTGAAGGACAGCCACCAGATTCAGTCAAACATTGTCCGCATCAACGGCGGGCGTAAGGCCTACATTCCCATCTACCGCCAGCCCGGCGCCAACACCATCGAGATCGTCACCGGGATCAAGGATGAACTCGACACGATTCTCGAGCGCCTGAAGGAAATGGATCCCAAGGCCAAAGACTTATCGCTGGAAGTGGTCATGGATCAGTCCGACTATGTACGCACCAGCATCAGAGGCCTGGAAGTCGCAGCCATTCTCGGCGCGTTCCTCGCGGGCGTCGTCGTGTTCGTCGCCCTGCGCAGTTGGCGCTCCACGATCGTGATCGTGCTGGCGATTCCATTGTCGATCATGGCGGCCCTAATTGGCTTGCGTTATACCGGCGACACCATCAACAGCATGACGCTGGGCGGGTTGGCGCTGGCCATCGGCATCCTGGTGGATCAATCCATCGTCGTGCTCGACAACATCACGCGGCATTTGCGTATGGGCAAGGGGCGGATGGAGGCGGCGCTTGATGGGACGCAGGAAGTCGCGATGCCCGTGCTGGTATCGACGATCACCTTCGTTGTGGTGTTCTTCCCGGTGGTGTTCTTGACGGGCATTACTCGATTCCTGTTTCAGCCGCTGGCCATCACCGTGGTCTTTGCCGTATGCGCCAGCTATCTCGTAGCCATGTTCGTGATTCCCGCGTTTTGCGCGAAGTTCCTCAAAGAAAGCGACGTGGCGGCAGACGGCGAAACTGACGGGCAGCAGACCCCGGGGTGGTTTAACGACTGGTTCGGCGCGATCATGAGCAAGCCCGTCGCGATCATCGGCGGGAGTATGGCAGCGCTCGCCGGCGCGGTCGTTCTGTTGAGTTTGTGCGGGACGGAGTTGTTCCCGCAGGTCGATTCGAATCAGTTTATGATCCTGGTTCGGCTGCCGTCCGGTACGCGCATCGAAATTACTGAGGATACCATCGCACAGATCGAACAAGTCTTGATGGATGAAATGGGCGAGCCGGATCCGCAGTATCCCAAGGTCGAGCAATATCCCGACTCCAATATGCGGATTCTGATTTCCAACATCGGCGTGCTCATGGATTGGCCTGCCGCCTACACTCCCAACACTGGACCGATGGATGCCTTCGTGCTCGTGCAATTGAAGGGCAAGTCGGGAATGCCGAACACATTTGAATACGTCGAAAGTTTGCGTTCCAAGCTGAACGCGCAGTTTCCCGGCGTGGAATTTTCGTTTGACACCGGCGGAATGATGACGGCGGCGCTGAACTTCGGACTGCCCTCGCCGATCAACCTTCAAGTAACGGGGAGCGATCTGTTCACCATGGAGGAAATCGCCCAGCACGTCCGCCAAATCGCCGCCGGCGTGCCGGGTGCGATTGACGTTCGCGTCGCCCAGCGCGTGGATTATCCACAGATCGGGATCGAGGTCGATCGCGTCAAAGCCGCTCAGCTTGGCATCACACAGGAGGAAGTGATCAAGAACGTGGTCACGGCTGTCAATTCGAGCATTGGATTCGATCCGGCGTTTTGGCTCGCGCCCAACGGCAACCATTATTTCATCGGCGCGCAATATGCCGAGAGCGGCATCCAGTCGTTCGAGACCTTGCGCAACGTGCCCATCACGGGTTCAAAGAGCGAGCAGCCGGTGCCGTTGCGCAACATCGCGGATTTCTATCGGGCCAGCGGGCCGTCCGTCATCAATCATGTCAACATCACCCGCACCATCGACGTCTATGCCAACGTCGAGAAGGGTTACGACGTGGGCGGCGTAGCGGCTGAGATTGAGCGACGCGTGACCGAGGATGCCAGCCTGAACCTCGACCGAACTGAGACGCCGCGCGGCGTGGTCTATAAGATCCGTGGGCCGTACGAGGGCAAGGGCTACTCCCTGTCCATGCGCGGCGAAGTCCACAGCATGCGCAAGTCGTTCAAGCAGTTTTCACTAGGGCTTGTCATCGCCGTCATTCTGGTGTACCTCGCCATGGTCGCCCAACTACGGTCGTTTTCGGTGCCCTTCATCATTCTGTTGAGCATCCCGTTGGGCTTCGTCGGTGTCGCGCTGGTGCTGTTCCTTACAGGGACGAATCTGAGCATCCCGACCTTCATGGGCATCATCATGATGACCGGCATCGTCGTGGAGTACAGCATCATTCTGCTGGACTTCGCAAACCAGCGCGTGAGCGCGGGCCTCTCGGTGCGAGAAGCCATCAAGGAAGCCACCTGGATCCGGCTGCGCCCGATCTTGATGACCTCGATGACCACCTGGCTGGCCCTGCTGCCGATGGCCATCGGCCTGGCCGGCGGTGAGGCCAACGCTCCGCTCGCCCGCACCATTATTGGCGGCGTTTTGGCGGCCACGGCGTTGTCGCTGATCGTCGTGCCGTGTCTGTATATATTGATCAAACGCGAAGAGAGTCCTTCGCCGGTTCCCGTTGGAGCATAGCAATGAATAAGAAAGTTCTTGGGCAGGTTTTCGGAACGATTTTCATCAGCGCGCTGGTCGTCGTTGTGGTGGTCAGCATGACGCCCGCAGACGCCGACGGCCAGAGCGGCGCCGACGAATCCAAAACCGGGGCGAACAAGAAGGTCGAATCGGTCGGAGTGACCCAGCCCACGCGCCGTACGCTGACGCGTGCGCTGACCATGCCGGCGACGCTCCTGGCTGACGAGCAGGTCAATATGCTCGCCAAGACCAACGGCTATGTGGCCGAGGTCATGGTCGACATCGGCAGCCGCGTCAAGAAAGGCGATGTCTTGGCCACCATCGACGTGCCCGAAATGATGGATGAGTTGCGTCAGGCCGAAGCCATACAGGCGGCGAAGGAGGCCAAGGTGACTCAGGCGGAAGCGCTGAGGGAAACGGCGAAAGCCGAAGTTCAACGCTTCGCCGCAGAGTACGCCCTGCAAAAGATCACCCACGACCGCAAGGTGGAATTGCGCAAACAGAACGTGATCCCCGAACAGGAACTCGATGAATCCAAGAATGAAATTGCCGTCGCCGAGGCTTTCCAAAAGATCGCAGCGGCCAAAGTGAACAGCAGCGCGGCGGATGTGGCCGTCGCCAAGGCAGAAGTGTTGATGGCGGTGGCCACGGTGGCGCGGATCAAGACGCTCATGGAATACGCGACCATCAGAGCACCTTTTGACGGTGTGATTACCGAGCGCTTCATCGATCCCGGGGACTTTGTACGCTCCGCGACCGAAGGGGCCGCCGAGGCACTCTTCTGGATCGCCAAGATGGACCGCATTCGGCTCAGTCTGCAAATCCCCGAGATAGATTCCGCATCCGTGAAGGTGGGCACGCCGGTGGACGTTGTGGTCAAGGCCTTGGGAGAACATTCGTTCCCCGGTATCATTACGCGCACGGCTGTCGGTTTGCGGGCCAGCACGCGTACCATGCGCGCCGAAGTTGATTTGGACAACGCCGACGGTCTGCTCGCGCCGGGGATGTATGCCCAGGTAACGATCAAACTGGAGATCAAAGAGAGCGCCTTGATGATCCCTTCCAAGGCCATCCGCGTGCGCGAAAGAGAGACGTACGTGTTGGTCGCCAGAGGGCAAATCGCTGAGAAGGTGCCGGTCGACCTGGGATACGACGACGGCATCTGGGCGGAAGTACTGTCCGGCCTCGGGGATGATGAGTGGATCATCATCGCCGCCACCGGCGCCGTCATCCCGGGCACGCCCGTGAAACCCGTTCCCGTCAAGCAGGATGCTTAGTTCACCATCGCATGGAGGCTAATATGAAATCAATGAACATACCAATGCCCACTATTTTTCAACGAGCCGCGGGCTTCAGCCCGCGCGGACGCCGATCCACTAGTGCATCC
>JACZTW010000002.1 GCA_022573485.1 Planctomycetota bacterium | reverse complement strand
CGTCGGGCTGTTTGCATTCGATGAGGAAAAGAAGGTGGCTCGGATCACTAACCGTCTTCGCGCTGTCAAATACGGCGATATCGACAGGAAACCCATTGTACGATCTCCCCTTCTCACGCTTGGTCTGTTCGGAGGGAGTTTTGGGGACGAACCATTCTGCTTTGCCATAGATCATCTGTTCGAGATCCCACCCTTGATCGGCGAGATATTGGACAAGGGGCCCTACTACTAGTTGCTGTTCTGGAGTTTCTTTCAACCGGCTTGCGATAACGGGGTCGATGCTCTTCCTGTTGGCCTTTTTAGGCCTCCTCGGCGATGAAGCTGGCTTCTTTGTTCGCGCTGTTCTTCTAGTCATTCCCCACTTTCCTTTTGGTTTCCCGTCACCATACCACGCCTATGGCTGGTCTGCCAGAGACACCCTGCGCCTGAAGAACTCCCGCGATTGCGCTGGAGTGCCACGGGCAGCTTGGCTGCCAGTGCCGACCCACCGCACACTGGACACTGGCGGAAGAGCCGCCAGTGGCACATCGGTGCCACAGGAAGCGGTTCACGGCGAGGTCTTGATTGCTGCCTGCTCGTCCGGGGCGGGGGATTGCTTTCCGCCGTGGGTGTTGAACCATTTTAGGATGTGGGCGACTTTGGCGATGAGGTTGCTGGGGCGGGCGGTGATGCCGTGGGAGGCCTAAAGACTACACCACGGGGACGGAAACGCCGCACACGATAGAGACTTATGCGTCGGGGTGGCCGTTGTTTTCGTAGGCGGTGATCTTGTCGATGCGGCGCTCGTGTCGGCCGGCGTCGAAGGGTGTTTGCAACCAGACGTCCACGACATGCTCGATGACCGACTCGCTGATCAAGTCCGCGGGCAGGCAGAGCACATTGGCATCGTTGTGCCGCCGGGCCATTTCGGCTGTCACTGCGTCGTGGCAGAGTGATGCGCGAACGCCGTGTACCTTGTTGGCGGTAATAGACATGCCGATGCCCGAGCCGCAACACAGGATGGCCCGCTCCGCAGTGCCCTGGGCCACCGCCTGAGCTGCCGGGAAGGCTGCATCGGGATAGTCGCAGCTCTCCACACTGTCGCAGCCGAAATCGGCGACGTCGTGCCCACGCGATTCAAGAAACGCCTGGATGCGTTTTTTCGCAGCATAGCCTCGATGATCGCTGCCGAGCGCCACGTTCATAGGATCACCTCCCTCAATCTGGCCCTTAAACCCTCCTCGATCTGATCACGACAAGATTTGTAGACCGCGAGATCGCCGCCGATGGGATCTGCGATGTCCCGGTCCTCGCTGACCAAATGACAGCGCTCGTCGTTGCCGGAACCCAGACGCAACACGGCTGCGCGATGCCCGCGCGTCATGGTCAGAATCACCTGGGCCTGCTCGACCATCTCATGCGTGAGGGCTGTCGAGCGGTGGTCGGAAATATCGATGCCTTTCTCTTTCATCGCGGCGATCGCTTCCGAAGTCGCCGGCAAACCGCTGACGGTTGCGGTGCCCGCCGCCGACGTCCTGTAACCGTTGTTCTCCAGTTCCGACACTTCGATGCCCAGCGCTTCGGCCAGCAAGGCCTTCAAGAGGCCCGCCGCCATCGGGCTGCGACATGTATTACCCGTGCACACCAAAAGGATGTTGGTCGTCGCCAATTTTCGAAGAGTCCTCTCTTCGAGCACGCCCTGCCGAATGATCTCGGTCCGATGATCACGCACCCGCGCGATCGTCGAAGCGCCGCCGTACTTGGTGGGCCCGCCGTCCAGCAGCAAGTCCACGTCATCTGCCAATTGGGCCAGCACGCCTTCAGCGTCGGTCGGCGGCGGCTGACCCGACCTGTTGGCACTCGATGCCACGACCACGCATTCCGACTGATTGATCGTGTCACAGGTCACCGGGCAATCCGGATACCGCAATCCAATCGTCGTGCCGCCGCCTGCCGGGTCGGAATAATAGACCCTGCTGATGAAAGCGGCGTCTCGGCCTTCCATGATCGGCGATCGGCCGGGGTCCGGCACGTCGAAGACCAGGGTCAACGGGCCAGGCCAGCCTCGGGCGATCAGCCGGCGTTCAAATCCCGAGGTCCGATTAAGAAACCTCTCGGCCTCGCTGCGCCTGCCGATGTGGACCGTGAAAGGCTCGTGACTGCGTTGGCCCTTCAGCGCTCTCAATCGCGCGACGGCGTCGCTGTTGTCAGCCGAAGCAGCGATGCC
This sequence comes from Planctomycetota bacterium, assembly GCA_022573485.1. Taxonomy (GTDB): domain Bacteria; phylum Planctomycetota; class Phycisphaerae; order UBA1845; family CAIVHJ01; genus JACZTW01. The sequence goes on along the minus strand of JACZTW010000002.1, from coordinate 35,325 downwards.
GTAGACGGTCTCGGTCGGCAAGACCACCAGACCGCCTGAGCGAAGCACCTCTCCCGCCTTGCGAACAGACTCCCTCTGGTTTTGCTCAGACGTGACGTTCAGGACTTCAATCGCCATTACTCGGTCGGTAGATCATTATCCTGTGAATGTGCTGGAGTGTCAATCATGAAGGGGAAACCGTGACGCATTAAAGCGCCGGCGGATGACATTAGTTCATGGCAAGCACGGTGTTATGTTCCGGGCGGCGGAGATGGGGCGCGGCGTGGATCCACCGCAGCAGACCGTTTGTATGGCGCAGCGAGAAGCCCAACCCGGTGGTACGACAGCCGCCGGGATGGGCTTCTCGCAGGGGAGCAAACATGAACGAACATCAGAAACAACCCGCACTTCATTGTTGGCGGATTCTCAAATCGCGATGAGGCATTGGTCGATGCAAATCGCAATCGCTTCAAATCCAAGAATTTTGCGGCGGCCTGCGCCGGGCCAACCCGCGGGTAGCCGCATGATCCCAAGCACTCGGCGTGCCGTTCGTGGTGGTCCGGTATTTCTTTATTTGGCGTGACACAAACCAACATAAAGGCATCGACGCCGCCTGGACCCCGCCGCAAGCGTGTCTCGGTCCGGTACACCGTTGGTGATCATCTGTCTCGATCAGGTCCATGATGGTCTCACCCGCCCGCCGGCCGGCGGCGAAAAATGTATAGTTCAATCGGTCCACCAATCATCCATCGAGGCCGCCGCGGGAGGGAACGAGGACTGAGGACTGAGGACGACGTTGATAGCAGGTTCTCAGCACTCAGTCCTCAGCAAGCCCGGGCCGATACGGATTGCGACATGATCAAGACAGTCAAACGAGTTCTGCCGATCATCACGTTCATCATTCTCGCCGCGGGCGCCGTGGGCCTGTGGGTGCAGTCCTTTCGGATGGACGTGCTCATCGGCGGGCTCAGCACAGCGGTGATTATCAGCCTGTTGTTCTATGTCGTGATCAACTGGGACGACGCGCTGGAATACAAGAAAAAGGAGACCCGCCAACTGGCTGACGTCGTGAATCACGCCATGGATGCCGTCGTCATTTGCGATCAAGCCGGCCAAATCCTCTATGCCAACGCAGCCGCTCGACAGACCTACGGCATTGATGATCGCATGACGCACGCCGAACAGTTCGAAGCAATCGGATTATCAAAGAACCGTATGGCGGAGGCCATCGAGGGTGTGATGAGCGGCCAGCCGTGGAACGGCGAACTGAGTGTGCCCGGCAACGGTGAGGGTCAACGCTTTCATTTGGTCAGCCTGTTTCGGTTGGATGAATTTCGCGGGCACGCCCCCGCACTGGTCAGCATTGGGCGGGACTTGACGCAACGGAAAGAACTCGAACAGAAACTCCGGCACAGCCAGAAACTGGCCGCCGTCGGCGAATTGGCCGCCGGCGTGGCCCACGAGATCAACAACCCTATGGCTTCGATCCAAAGTCAAATCGGGTTGGCGCGGGATCTGATCACGATGCCCGATCAAACCATCGCAGATGAAAAGGAGATCCTGTCCTGCCTGGATGACGTCGGCCGGCAAGTGCAGCGCTGTAGCCGAATTGTGGAGTCGCTGCTGCGATTCTCTCGTCCCTCTGAACCTCGCCTGGTACCAGTCGACCTGAATGAGACCGTGGAGGAGGCCATTCAATTCACGCGGTCCCTGCGGAGAATGAAGTCCGTGGAAGTGTCCTTCGAGCCCGGCACGAATTTGCCGACCGTGCTCTCCGATCCGCACGGCATCCAGCAGATCCTCGTGAATCTGCTGATCAACGCCGCCGACGCCCTACAGCATCAGGGCAAGATATCGATCACGGCATGCCGGTCCGGCGCAGATCAGGTGGTCGTACAAGTACGGGACAGCGGCGGCGGGATTGATCCCCAACACGTCGAGCGCGTCTTCGAGCCGTTCTTCACGACCAAGAGTCCCAACGAAGGAACAGGGTTGGGATTGTCGATCTCCTACGGGATCGCCCAGTCGCTGGGCGGCGCTCTGGAACTGCACCCGCAACCTCAGGGCGGAACCTGCGCGACGCTCACGCTGCCCGTGCAGGACGGAGTTTAAGAGTTTAGGAGTTTTGGGGTTCAGGAGTTGGGAGCTAAAGAGTCGAGGAGCTGTTGAGACAATCAACTCCTAACTCCTAAACTCCTGAACTCTTGAGATACGGCGCGAAGACCTGATCCAACGAGGGCAGGGCGGCCTCGATGCTCCAGGGCACATCCTGGGCGAACATGTCCAGCGTGGTCAGGCTGTTGATGTTGGCATCGGATGAACTGGCCTGGGCCAGGCGCTTGCTGAAGGTCAGGTTCACTTCATGGACTTGCTCGTATATTTCAGCGAGCCCGCGCAAATCGAACTCCGCCGGCAGGCCTTTGCTCTGCCTGAGGAACTGACTGACCAGGTACATGGAGATCGCTCGGTAGGCCGTCTCTTCCGAATCGGCGAAGGGCAGGTGGAAACGCGCCATGGGCCGAAGCTTGCTGAGTATCGGGCAGCCGCTGGTGGCCATACGCAGCCCGAGGAGCGGAAACAGCGCTTCCTGCAGCGACGCCTGCCGCGTGATCGTGCGCGTGGGTGTCTCGACGGTCACGTGGACCGGCGTGTAGGACATGCGGTTCCCAAAACTCGTAGACACGTTGGCCAGTGCGACGGCGGCGGGGCAGTGCGGGTGCGCATCCGAAGTCAGCGGACAACTGGCGCACTTGTGGTTCTCCAGGCGGGTCCATTCCGGCAACCCGCCGGCGGGCTGGGTCCGCTCAGATTTGACTGGTTCGCACAGTTCCAGTGATTCGCGGTGCAGGCGAACCTCGTGTGACTCGCGATGCCCATCCTCGAATTCGAACGTGTAACGAATGAGCAGTGTGTCTGTTTCGTTTACCGTTTCGGAGATCATGGCGTTCCTCTCGAATCCCGCCGCCTGTTCAGGACTGAGTGCTGAGTGCTGAGTGCTGAGAACCTGCTATCAACGTTGTTCTCAGTCCTCCGTTCTCCGTCCTCCGTCCTCCGTCCTCTCCCTGCGGCGGGCTCAGGGCGCGCCTATGTAATCCTTGATGATCTTGATGAAGTCCTTCATTTCGAACGGCTTGTTGATCCAGCACTCCGCCCCCAATCTTAAGATATCCCGCTGGATGCCCAGGTCGGTCATGCCGGACAGGATGATGACCGGGATATCAACGGTTTGCGCGTTTGACTTGAGCTTGCCCAGGATGGTGTTTCCCCAACCTTCCGGCATCTTGTAATCGAGCACAATCAGGTCCGGATGCTCCTTGATCGCAGCCAGATAACCCTGCATGCCGGTCAGGGCACCCGTGGCCCGATAGCCCAGCGCCTCGAGCCGGACGCGCAGTCCCTTGGCGATCATGGGATCGTCGTCGATGATCAGTATCTTCTTGCCCTCGGGCTTTGGCGGCGGATTCGGCGTGGACGACGGCGGATCCGGAACCGGGACAGGAGCGCGCCTTTCCAAACCGAGCAGGCGGCAGATCAGCGGCTCCAGATTTTTCCAGGAATCGACATCCTTGCGCACGTAATGCGCTCCCGCATCCCTGCAACGGCGGCGCGTGTCTTGGTCATCGTATCCAGTCAAGAGAATGACCGGCAGCGACGACAGGCCTTCGTTGGTCTTGAGCATGTCACACAGCGTGAGTCCGTCCGCGCCGGGCATGTTGTAATCCACCAAGAGAAGACTGGGCCGAACCTCTTGCTGGTTGATGGCCGCCATGGCCTCGACGGCGTTGTGGGCTTCGCAGACCTGAAGCCCCAGGAGTTCGCAGCGCTTGGCCAGCGCCTGTACCACCGCCGGTTCATCGTCGACGACGAGAATCAGCTTGGCTCTGGTGGCTGTCGATTCGGTCACGGAAACTCTCCTGTATCTACGCTTCAGTGATCGGTGTGAGCTTCCGTGCCTGCAGCAGCCAAGATGTTCTCGATTTCAAGGAGCAAATCGCTGCTCTGAAACGGCTTGGTCAGGTACGCGGCCGCTCCCAGATTCAAGAGTTCCTTTTTGGTGCTCTGATCCGTATTGCCGGTCAGGACAATCACTGGAATTCCCCGAGTGAGCGGGTGCGACTTCAGCTTCTTCAGAAGATCCGCGCCGTCCAACTCCGGCATGCCGATATCGAGCGTGATGATGTTCGGCTTTTGCTCCATCGCCGCCCAGTAGGCCGCGGCTCCTCCGTGGGCACAAATGACCCGGTAATTGCTCGATTCCAACCGAATGCGCAGCGCTTCGGTCACGCTGGGATCGTCATCGACGACCAGCACTCGCGGCCGGCCGGAGGCGTGGTCCGCTGCGGACTTCGACGAGCTCAGTCGAGCCGCGGAGCGTGCCTCTTGCATCCGACGAGCCGGTCCGCCGCGGTCCGCCGCAGGCGGAGCAGGCTTCGGGTCGGGCGTAGGCTCAGACTCAAGCTCCAGGTTCAAAAGGCGACCCAGCAGCGGCTTGATTTCCTGCCAGCAGTCCGGCGATTTCAAGACATAGTGGGCGCCCATTCCGCCGACCTGCTCGCGAATCTGCTCATCCGATCGTCCTGTGAGAATGATCACGGGAATCTCCTGCAAACGCGAGTCGGAGGCCAGCATCTTGCAGGCGCTCAGGCCGTCTCCGGCGGGCATGGAAACGTCCATGATGATCAAGTCCGGCGGATCCTTGTGAATCATGACCAGTGCCTGCATGGCGTCCGAGGCCTGACGCACCTCGAGGCCCAGGTGCCGGCAGCGCACCGTGAGCACGCGGACCAGCATGGCATCGTCGTCTGCGATGAGAACGGACTTGGTACGCATGATCAGGTCGTGACTCCTGAATTCTGTTCGAGCACGCGCTGGATGGCCTCCAAAAGGGCGCGCGATTCGAAGGGCTTTTCCAGGAAGATCTTCCCGCCCGCGTTGAGCGCTGCCCGCTTGGCGGTTTCCTGGGCGTTGGCGGATACGAAAATCACCGGGATGTTCGCCAGCCGCGGATCCTGTTTCATTCGTCTCATGACCTCCAACCCGTCGATGCCCGGCATGCGCATGTCGAGCAGGACCACGTCGGGCACGCTGGCCGTGAGTTTCTCCAGCGCGTTTTCACCGTCGCCGGCGACGTCCACGTCGTAGTCCGCCGCCTTAAGCCGAATAGACAACGCCAGTGACACTTGACGATCATCATCGACGATGAGGATTTTCTTACGGTTCATTGGATTGCTCCGCGAATTCATGGCCAAACAGTGCAACGAATGTCTCTGCAATGTTCGACGGATCCTCGTTTACGTCCCAACGGTGCAGTACTTCAAAGGACACGTCCACCGTGCTGCCCGGCGACAGGCGCATCTCCTCGCGATTCTTGGTCAGCAGGCGGTTGACCATCGCTTTCGGGTCCGACGTCAACGCCAACAGGATGACGTCGTTCTGGTCCGGCCGGTCAAATGTCAAATCGAACGCTGCCAGATAGTGGGCCACGAAACTCGCGATATGGGATCCAATGTCGGGCGCCGGCCCGCTCGGGTCCGCCGCGGCTCGGATAATGACCACTTGATCGCCGTGACGATCAAATGTCTCTCGGCGGGCAATGAAACGATGAATCAGGTGCTCGTAGTCAAACACGGGGACGGTCAGCGAGAAGGTGCTGCCCTCACCGAGCGTGCTTTGCACGCTGATGTCGCCCAGGTTCAGACAGGCCAGTTCCTTGACGATGTTCAAACCCAGGCCGAAGCCCTTGGTGCTGGAACGTTTGCCCTGGCCGACCTGCTGGAAGCGCTCGAAGATGATTTGCAGATTCTCCGGCCCGATTCCGGAACCTTGATCGCGCACGTCGATCACGACTTCATCCCGCCGCGCGCCCAAGCGGGCGTGGACCCAGACCTTTGTGCCCTGGTCGGAGAACTTGGTCGCGTTGACAACCAGATTGATCAAGACTCGGCCGGCCTTCTCCTTATCGCAGAACAGGTCCGGCAAATCGGGGTCCTCACCGATCAAAAGTTCAATGTTGCACCGCCGGGCTTGCTGCTCGATCGAATTCCGAACGCCGTCGAGCACGTCGCCGAACCGGCAGCGCGTGCGCTCCACGCGAAACAAGCCCGCTTCGATCTTGCTGATATCCAGCATGTCTTCGACCATGCGGGCCAGGTCGTTGGTCTTGGCCATCGTGATCGACAGGTATTCGCGCTGCTCCTCGTTGACCTCGCCGGCCAGGCCGTCCAGAATGATGGACACGAATTCCTTGATGACCGTCAAAGGCGTGCGCATCTCGTGCGAGACGTTGTCGACAAAGCGGTGGGCCGTGTCATACAACTCGCTGAGTCGCTGGTTCTTGGCCCGGAGCTGGCCTTGCGAGGCCGCGATGTCTTGATAGGCCTCTTCGAGCTGATCGTTGGCGTGGCGCAGCTCCTCGTTGAGCTTCGTGGTCCGCCGGACTTGCTCTTCTTCCAGCTCGCGCAGGTATTCGAGTTCCTTTTCATTGTTCCATTTCTCGACGGCCCGCGTGGCGGTGGGAACGATGTCGTCGTAGAAGGGGTCGCCGGCGTCTTTGACGACGAAGTCGATGGCACCGGCCCGCATGGCCGCCGCCGCCACGTGTACGTCCTGAGACGCCGTCAGCATGACCACCGGAGATTCGCACCCCGCTTTCCGCAGTTCGTCGATCAGCGCCACCCCGGAGAGATCCGGCAGACCCTGATCCAGAAAGATGGCGTCCGGCGTCCGCCGGCCTACCGATTCCAGCGCCGTCTTGCCGTCTCGGGCCCATTCCACCACGAAGTGGGGTTTGAGTTCGTCGCTCATCAATTCGACGAAAATCTCGTCGTCATCGACCAGCAGGATCGTTGCCTTACGGCGGGGTTCAGTTCGACTCACCGTCATACTCTCCTTCAACGACTTACCGAGCCGGGGGCGGAATGGAATCCCGACACGTCGGGAGCTCCCGCGGGCGTTCACCTGGGGCGGCGCTCTCCCACTGGAAGATCCGCGCGGGCTCCCGACGTGTCGGGATTCTCCCGGCGTGCCGGGACCCGCGGTTCGTCGGCCCGCACGGCGGGCAGCGTGAACCAGAAGGTCGTACCTTCGTTCCAGCGCGATTCCACCGAAATCTCGCCGCCGTGCCGCTCGACTATTCGCTTCACAATCGCCAATCCCAGACCCTCGCCCTTCTCGTTTCCCGAATCGACACGCTCGAATATCTTGAATACCCGCTCGAGGTCGCCTTCCCGAATGCCCACGCCGTTGTCGCGGATGAAATACGTACACATCCCGTCATCCTGTTCTCGGCCTTCAACTACAATCTCACCGTCGCGATCCGGATCGAGGTACTTCAGCGCATTCTCGATCAAGTTAGCGAGCACCTTATTGATCGCATCCGGATCTCCGAAGGCCGGCGGCAGATCATCGACGTAAATCTGCACGCCCTTCTCTTCGACCGTTGCCGTATACAACTCGATGGCCCGGGCCACTTCCTGGGCCATGTCTATTTCGATGCGGTGGTACTCCTCGCGGCCGGTCCGCGAATAGCGCAGCAGGCCGTCGATGATCGATCCGAATTTGCTGATGCTGCGATTGATCCGCAGCAGCAGCCGAGGAATGTCGTGGTCCAGCAGGTTCTGCAGTTCCGACGGCTCGGCGCTGTCCTCCGCATCGGCGGATCGGCCGTGGCCGTTCAAACGCTCGCGCACCTTTTCGAAGGTCTTGTCGAGCTTCTTGGTGAGTCCGTGCATGTTGACCATCGGCGAGCGGAGGTCGTGCGAAGCGGCATAGACGAACTGCTCCATGTCGTTGTTGAGTCGTTTCAGCGTGCTGTTTGTCTCGGCAATTTGTTCGGCGCGGGCGGCCAGCTCCCGGCGGGTGTGGATGCGCTCAGTGACGTCATCCACCAGAATGACGATGCCGCGCAACTCGCCCAGCGGTCCCACCATCGGCACCAGCGAGCCGTTCCCCCAGCCTGCCGCGGCGGGCGTCCCACAGTAGTCCTTCAAGCCCAGTTCTCCGAGCGACACGGGTTGCAACGTCTGGTGGACTTTCCGCACGGCGGAATGGAAACTTTCGGGGTCTTCCAGCGGCAGTGCCGAGAAGACATCCCGCCCTTCCGCCTGACTGCGAGACAGGCCCCACAGCTTCTCCGACGCTGGATTCCAACTGATGATCTTGTTCTGCGGATCGATCACCACCAGCGCCGAGCCGATCGACGACTGCACGTTGGAGAGGAACATGTTGGCTTTCTCGAGCTCCGCCGTCCGCTCGGCGACGCGCTCCTCCAGTTGCAGGTTCAGAGCCAGAATCTCCATCCGAGTTTCGCTCGCCGCCCACAGTGACCACAGCATGATCATGCCCAGAAGTCCCAGGCTGCCCGCGAAGAGATACAGCAGCTTCGTTCGTTTTGACTGATTGGCCTGCTGGGCGCCGAGTGATTCCTGCATCAAATACGCGCCGCTGCGGAGCAATTGATCGCAGGCCTGCTGCACGCGCTGCAGCTCGCGTCCGCCGCGGTGGATGTGTACCTTGGAGATATGGCGCAGTTCGTATTGCGCCGTGCCCCAACTCGTAATCATTTGCTCGACGTAGAACTTCATATCACCCGAATAAAAGTCGGCCAGCTCCGGCGATTCGGAGAGCATTTCCAGGCGCGCCAGAACAGCCTTCATTTGTTGCGTCGTTTCGCTCTGCCGGTCTTTGAGGTCGATCATGTCCGCGTCGGGAAACCAGTGCTCGGTCGCCAGCGTCTTGAGTCGCTCGCTGAGCACCTGCTGTTCGCTGATCGCCTTGGTCTGTGTTTGAATGGCGACCGATTCGGCGTTGAATTTCCGGCCTGCATAAATCAACATACTGGCCACTACGACGAACCCAACCAGGGTCGACACATAAAGCCAGGGCAGTGCCCCGGACGTGAGGCCGCCACGATGACGAGCAGACTTTTTGAGCGTCGGGCTCTGCATGATTCCCTCTGGTTCCCGGCTCGGCAGCGCGCGGGGCGACCTGCGCTCCGCTGCGGCGGCTCGGGCCCGTGCTCCAGCCTCTGACGAAGCCTAAGCGCATAGAACCATTTACATTTCGGCCTGATCGCAGAACCGCTTAACGCTCTGGAAACTCACGAAATGCTTGCAGACGGGCTGATCGGGCAGGACGCGGGCATTGACAGCCATCCTCCGCCTATCGGACCATCGTCGGCGAGGAAATCAGTTGCACGAGCTTGTCTTGATAGTGTTTGGCGGGGTCCTCTCGGCGCGGATCCACGAAGTACACTCGCCGGCCCTGCTCAGCCATTGACTGCTGGGCCGCCTCCAGGACCTGCACCACGGCCAAGCCGGCCCGGCCGTCGGTGATCGGCTGCGTGTGGGACTTGATGCAATGGGCGAAGTGCGCCGTAGCCCGGGCCAGCGCTTCTTCATTCGGCAGCGCCGGGGCGTGCATGTCGCCGAGGCGATATTGCACCAGCGCGCTGTGGATGCCTTCGATGGACTTGAGTTCCACGCCCTTATCGTAGACCTTGATTTTTTCGGAGGGCTCGTTGTCGTCGTAGATGCACATCCGCTTCGATCCGCCGACGATGACTTGCCGGATCTTGGCCGGCGCCAGCCAGTTGACGTGGACGTGGCCGATGATGTTGTCTTCGAACTGTACCGTGATGTACGCCAACGTTTCCTGCGACTGCCCGGCGTGTTTGGCTCCGACCGCCTGCACCCATTTCATGGGCTTGTCGATGAGATGCTGCATGATCGACACGTCGTGCGGGCCGAGGTCCCACAGCACACTCAGTTCGTTCTGGAACAGGCCCAGATTGACGCGCACGGAATCATAATAATAAATGTCGCCCAACTCGCCGCGCAGTACCAAATCTTTGAGTTTCTCGACGGCCGGCGTGTAGATGAACGTATGATCGGTAAGCAGGATAAGGTCGTTCTTCTCCGCGAGCGCCACCAACTCGGCAGCTTGCTCGGCGTTGTCGGTCAGCGGCTTTTCGATCCACACGTGCTTGCCCGCCTCGAGTGCCGCCTTGGCCAGCGGGTAATGAGTGTGGACGGGTGTGGCGATCGCAACCGCCTCCACTTCGGGATCGTCGATGACCGCCATGCCGTCTTCGACGTAGCGCACGCTGGGATACTGGCTTTGCAAACTACTTCGCGCCTCGGGCCGCGGGTCCGCCGCGGTCACGACCTCGATGTCCGGATTCTTACAAAAGTTCCGCAGAAGGTTCGGTCCCCAGTAACCCAATCCGATAATACCCGCTTTGATCATGTCAACCGCCCCTGGAAGTCACTCGCAGATCGTCCGTGCTCACCAGATACTGTTTACTGCCCCCTCTTCACTCTTCACGCTTCACTTCCATAAGATCGGAGACGAATCGAGCGCTCTAAAGACGAGAAACCCGGCACCCGCTTGCCTCTTCGCGTGACACTGCTTATCGGACGCACCAAATCACGACAGCAACACCCCACCCGCGCAATTGCAGTTATCGGTCTGCTGATCCGATCTATCTGACGGAGGACTTCGTCTTTCTCATGGATCAACAGCGATGAATCATTCCGATCCCACACTGCGAATCGCCGACGACGTGCAACTTGGCAAAAATGTCAAGCTGCCCGGCTTCTGCAATCTCTACGGCTGCACCATCGGCGATGACACGCTGATCGGCACGTTCGTCGAGATTCAAAAGAACGCCGTCATCGGAGCGCGCTGCAAAATCCAAAGCCACAGCTTCGTCTGCGAAGGCGTGACCATCGAAGATGAAGTGTTTGTCTCGCACGGCGTGATGTTCATCAACGACCTCAGGCCGCGGGCCACCAATCGCGACGGTACGCCCAAGCGCGACGGCGAGTGGACCTGCACGCCCACGCGCGTCCGCCGCCGCGCGACCATCGGCACCAGCGCCACCATCCTGGCCGGCGTGACCATTGGCGAGGAAGCATTGGTCGCCGCCGGCGCGGTCGTGACCCGTGATGTGCCGCCGCGCACCCTGGTCGCCGGCACGCCCGCGCGGGTCATCCGCCCACTCGAAGACCACGAGCTGGAATAGACCCTGTAGCGGTCGGCCTCCGTGCCGACCGTGAGCTTCGACATTCATGACCGGAGTAGCAAAATGCAATCCACCGCCACCGCAGTTGAAACCGTCCCGTTCCTCGACTTGAAGACCATGCACGCCCCGCTGATGGCGGACATCCGGCGTGAGATTGATAGCGTGATCGATTCACACGCTTTCGCACTGGGCCCGGCGGTCGAGCAGTTCGAGCGAGCCTTCGCCGACTACTGCGGCACCAAGCATTGCGTGGGGCTGAACTCCGGCACCAGCGCGGTGCACCTCGCGCTGATCTGCGCCGGCGTGCAGCCCGGCGATGAAGTGATCACCACGCCGTTCACTTGGATCTCCACTTGTTGGGCCATCAGCTACATTGGCGCTGTGCCGGTGTTCGTCGATATCGACCCACAAACTTACTGCCTCGATGCGGCGCAGATCGAGCAGGCCATCACGGCGAAAACGAAAGCCGTCATGCCGGTACACCTCTATGGCCATCCCGCCGATATGGAGCCGATTGTGAAGCTCGCGCGGGAGTTCAACTTGGCCGTCATCGAAGACGCCGCCCAGGCCCACGGCGCCTGTTACCAGCGCCGCACCTGCGGCAGTCTGGGCGACGTCGCCGCGTTCAGTTTCTATCCCGGCAAGAACCTCGGCGCCTTCGGCGAAGCCGGCGCTGTAGTGACCGACAACGCCGAGTGGGCCGACCGGGCCCGCGCCCTGCGCGACCACGCCCAAGAGGGGCGGCACAACCATGCCGAACTCGGTTTCAACTTCCGCATGGACGGCATTCAGGCTGCCGTCTTGAGCGTCAAGCTCCGCCGCCTCGACCAATGGAACGGCCACCGCCGCCGCGTAGCCGGATGGTATGAGCAACAGTTGCGGGACGTGAGCGGCGTCTTCCCGCCGACGCCGACTGAGTGGGCCGAGCCGGTTTGGCACATCTACGCCGCGCAGCACCACGAACGCGATGCCCTGCGCGCTCATTTGAACGAACACCACATCCAGAGCGGCGTACACTATCCCAAGCCGATCCACTTGCAGCCGGCCTATGCACACTTAGGCTACCGCAAGGGCACGTTTCCCGAAGCGGAAGCCCTCGCCCGGCGCCAGCTCAGCCTGCCCATGTTCCCCGACATGACTGAAGCCCAAGTCACCCGCGTCGCCGAGGCGATTCGATCGTTCGGTACGTGAAGTTCAAACACTTTGTTTCGATTGATGTTTGAATAGCGAGCCAAACAAGGAGCCGCTGGCTTTAGCCTGCGCGAGCCCTGTAGGGTGGGTCGTGGCCCAACCTGCCGCTTGAACGGGCTGCCAAACGGCAAGCCACGGGCAGGGTCTTTCGACTTGACTTCGTCGTTCGACAGCCGTCTTGATGCCGCATCGAGTGTCCGCTGAGTCACTTTCACAATCGCGAACGCCGATCGCCCGCGCTTGCGAGTCGCTTGCGAATTCGTATAGTGATGGCCATGAAGTCGGCGGGTCTCACTCTTATTCTGGCCGCTCTGCTTGCCGGTGGGGCAGGCTGCCGCTCCGGGCGCGAGGCGCGTCCGGCCTCGGCCGGGCCGTACCGCAGCGACGCGGTCGTCGATCCGACCGCAGACCCTGCCGCGCCGACGTATCCCGTCCGCATTCTCAACATCAACGAGGAGTCGCTGACCGTCGAAGATGTGCTCGAACCGCTCATGCCGACGTTACGCGAGGAGGCGGCGGCGCTTCCGCTGGAGCAGTTGCAGCGCTTCGTCCGCGAGAGAGTCCAGGTTGAACTGGTTACGCAGGTCCAGGATCTCCTGCTGCACCAAGAGGCTTCCAAGGGCATCACCGATCAAATTCTGGGTGTGGTGGACCGCTACGTTGATCAGGAAATCAGAGATCGGGTCACTCGCGAGTTTGGCGGCCGGCAGACCCGCTTCGAGGTCCACTTGGCGTCGATGGGCATGACCCTCGAGGATGCCCGCGAGAAAGTGCGTCGGCGGATCGTCATTGTCAAGTACCTTCAGGATCACGTTATCGTGCGGATCGCCGATCCCACGCGCCAGGAATTGCTCGACTTCTACAATACTAATATCGAGTCGTACACTCAGCAAAGCAGTCGCGAGTTGTGCATGATCGACATTCCCAAAGGCGACGACGTGCAGGCCTCGCGAACGGCGATCGAGGAAGCGCGCAGCCGGCTCGACGCGGGTGAGGATTTTCGGGACGTGGCGCGCGGATTGTCCCTCGGGATTCACGCCGCCGAGGGCGGCTCCTGGGGCCACATCAAGTCGCCCCTGCACGGGCGCTACGCCGAGCCTTCGGCGATCTTCTTCAAGCTGGACGAAGGCCGGATCAGCGGCGTCGTAGAGACCGACGAGGCGTTCTTTATCGTCAAGGCGGGTGACGTGATCGAATCCGAGACGAGACCTTTCGTGGACGTTCAGGCGGAACTCGTGGAACGCTTCCGCAACGCGCAATTCGAAATCCTGCGCAGTGCGAAAGTGCGGGAACTACTCGAGAAAGCTGCAATCGAGCCGCGTGAAGACCTGTTTCTGAGGACCGTTGTTGATTCGGCGGTGGCACAGCTCGCGAGCGGTGCGGCGCGTTGACCCGGCAATCAGGCCACAAAGACACCAGGGCACGAAGATCAGTGACCGAAGTGCCCGCTGCTACCCTACGTGACAATCACACTTCGCCGATTTCAATACACGAATTGCAAATGTCGGATTTCAGAATCCAGCCGAACCGACACGCCCCTCCATCCGTTCCCTCTTCCCTTGTTCAATTTCTTTTCTTCGTGCCTTGGTGTCTTTGTGGCCTGATTGCCTTGAGAAATACAGCTTAGAGCTTGATCTTGAAGTCGTGACTGCGCAGGCTGTTGACGATTTCGGTGGCCATCTTGACGGCGGCCACGCCCTCCTCGCCGGAGACCTCCGGCTTCGTTCCGGTGCGAAGTGCATTCAGAAACGATGACAGCTCCGCCCGCAGCGGTTCGATGTCATCGACGTCCAGCGGCTCGACGGTGACCAGCGAGCCGAAGTCGGCGTGCTTCATCTGCGATATATCCTCGAACTTGCCCTCGCGGGCCATCTGGAGGATGTCCAGATTGCCGTCGATGGTGATGGCGATGCCGGTCTTGCGCGCGAAATCCATGGACAAATAGGCCGACTGGCTGAAGACGCGGATGATCCGCTCGCTCTTGAGTGCCAGCCGCGAAGCCGTCATGTTGGCCACGCAGCCGTCGGAGAACTGGATCCGGGCGTTGGCAATGTCCTCGTTCTTGCGGACCAGCACCGGCATGCCCACGGCCTGTACCGTGTAGTCCGCCTGCTTGACGAGATTCAGCACGATGTCGATGTCGTGGATCATCATGTCGAAGACCACGCCGATGTCCGCCGATCGGAACGTGAACGGGCTGATGCGGTGCGTCTCGATGAACTTGGGCACGATTTCCATGCGCTTCAAGGCCATGACCACGGGATTGAACCGTTCGCTGTGTCCAATCTGCAGCAGGGCGTTGTATTTCTCGGCGCATTCGAGCAGGGCGGTGGCCTCCGGCACATCGGGCGCGATCGGTTTTTCCACCAAAACCGCGATGCCTCTGGCCAGCAGAGGTTCGGCGACTTCTCGATGGAGGACGGTTGGGACGGCGACTGAAGCGGCATCGATGTGGTCCTTGACTTCATCGACGCGGGCGTAAGCGGCGCAGCCGTACTTGTGTGCGATCTCTTGGGCGCGCTTCAAGTTGACATCGACGATGGCGACCAGTTTACTCTCGGGCAACTCACTGTAGACGCGGGCGTGGTGGGCGCCCATGTGTCCCACGCCGACCACGACAGTCTGAAAAGGTTTACTCACTTACGAATCTCCCGCAGGTTTTTTCTCGAAATGGGCACGGCTGTCCGCCGGCGTATCGCTGCGCAGCGACTCCAGGTACCGCCCCCGTTTGCCGACCGCAAGCGTGCGTTCGATGAATTGGCAGAGGTATTGAACGTGGGTGTTGTGGCCATTGCGGCTGCGCAATTCTTCGAGCCGCTGAATGAAGGGGGCCTCACGGTTCGAACTCTTGGCGTAGAGCATCTTGTATGCCCGCGAGACGGCCTCGATGTCATCGGGCGACAGACCGCAGCGCTTCA
The DNA here is from genome assembly GCA_022573485.1 of Planctomycetota bacterium. Lineage (GTDB taxonomy): Bacteria > Planctomycetota > Phycisphaerae > UBA1845 > CAIVHJ01 > JACZTW01. The sequence continues at coordinate 20,214 of JACZTW010000002.1, read as the reverse complement.
TGCTTTCAACGTTTACGCCACGCACGGTGCTGTCGTAACCTTTGGAGACCATGTAGGGGGGCGCATCGGTGATCACGCGCGAGAGCCCGCCCAGCATCGCGTTTCGCCCGACGGTGGCAAAATGGTGCACGCCGGCCATCCCGCCCATGGTGACGAAATCTTCGATGTGTACGTGGCCGGCGATTTGCACGTTGTTTGACATCACCACGTGGTTGCCGATCCGCGCGTCATGGGCCAAATGAACGCCCACCAAAAAGCGGTTGTGATTGCCGATCCGCGTTACGCCGCCGCCGAGTTCCGTGCCGGCGTGGACCGTCACACTTTCACGGAAGTGATTATCCTCACCGATGGTAAGTTCCGTCTCGCCGCCCTTGAATTTCAGATCCTGCGGGATCTCGCCGATCACGCAGTTGGTGAAAAACAGGCAGTCAGGGCCGACGGTGGTGCGCCCGACGAGGGTCACGCTGTTCTTCAGTTCGCACCCGTCGCCCAGCACCACGTGCGGGCCAATGTAGCAGTGCGGCCCCACTCGGACGTTCTTGCCCAATTGGGCGCCTTCCTCAATGATTGCCGTGGGATGAATCATGTCGCGTGCTTTCATTATTGCCAGGGATCCGCGTCCGCCATCATGAACTTGAGATTGGCTTCGGCAGCGAGCACGTCGCCGACCTTGGCCTTGCACCTGACGTGCCCGGTGCGCGATTTGATGCGCAGCGCCTCGACTTCAAGCAACAATTGATCGCCGGGCACGACCGGTCGGCGGAACTTGACCTTGTCGATGCTCAGCAAGACCGCGACTTTGCCCTTGAGTTCCAACTCCTGTGACAGCAGAATGCCCCCCATCTGGGCCAGTGCTTCGAGAATCAGCACGCCGGGCATGATCGGCTGGCCGGGGTAGTGCCCCTGAAAGCAAGGCTCGTTGCCGGTGACATTTTTGACGCCGACCGCCCGTCTTGTGCCCTCGATTTCAATCACGCGGTCCACCATCAGGAACGGGTAGCGATGCGGCAGGATACGCCGGATGGCATGAATGTCCATGACCGGCTTGTCGGCCAGCAGCTTCCGCAGGCGGAGCGCTTTGCGGCGGGCGAGCAACTGCCGAACTAATTCATGGTTCAGCGCATGGCCGGACTTGCGGGCATAGATTCTGCCGCTGACGAACTGGCCCAGAAGCGTGAGATCGCCGATCAGATCGAGAATCTTGTGCCGCACGCACTCTTCCGGGAAGCGCAGCTCGTTCTCAATCGGTCCATCGGCGCCGAATACCACGAGATCCTGATACGACAAATGCATTCCCAGGCCCTGCCTGCGAAGTTCCTCGGCTTCCGCTTCGAGGACGAAGGTGCGCGCGGGTGCGATTTCCTCAACGAACGACTGTTGCGTGATGCGAATGATGTAGGATTGCCGGCCGATGGGTGTCCCGTCGCCGTAGTCCAGGAAGTAGTGCACTTCCAGGGCGTCCTCATATCCGGGAATGGGCGGCAGGGCCAGCAGCTCCATGTCGCCTTTCCCCACGCGGAGCGTGTCGGGAATGACGAACACTTCCCGTTCGGCTTCTTGCGGTTCGATTTCAGCTTCCTGGATCATCTCGACGAACGGAGCGCAGCTTCCGTCCAGCCCCGGCACTTCGTGGCCGGTCAGCTCGACCTCGATGTTGTCGATGCCCATGCCCGTGCAGGCCGACAGACAATGTTCGATCGTTTCGATTGCGGTGGTCCCGTTGCGAATCGAAGTGCGGCGGTCGCGCTTGCTGACGTTCTCCACGCGCGCGGGGATGCGCACCGGATCGGGTCCGTTCGACAAATAGAATACGATGCCCGTGTTCGGCTTGGCGGGCTTAAAGCGCATCACTGCGCGCTCGCCCGTGAACAGGCCGCGGCCCGTAATCTCAACTGGTTTCCTGATTGTTTGCTGCTTCAAGTCGTTCGATCCGTTTGCGCAAATCACGAATGTCTTCGAGCGCCTTGGGCATCCGCCGCACCGCCAAATGTTCGCGAAAGAATTCGCTTTTTGGTTTAGCCGGGATGCCCAGAACGATCTGCCCGTCTTCCACGTCGCCCGCGATGCAACTGCACGCCGCGGCCTGGACCTGGTTGCCGATGCGGATATTGTCCTTCACGCCGACCTTGCCGGCCAGGGTGACAAAATCTCCCAATTCGGTACTGCCGGCAATGCCGACGTGAGCGACGATGCAGCAATTCTCGCCGATCCTGACGTTATGGGCGATCTGCACCAGATTGTCGATTTTCGTTCCCCGGCCGATCACTGTTTCGCTGTACTTGCCACGGTCGATGCAACTGTTGGCCCCGATCTCCACGTCGTCCTCGATCCGCACCGTTCCGATGTGCGGGATCTTCCGAAAGCGGGTCTCGTCGAAATTGTAACCAAAACCATCCGCGCCGATGGTGGTGTTTGGATGGATGACCACACGATTGCCGATCCGGCATCTTTCCCGGATGACGACGTTCGGCCAGATGGTGCAGTCGTCGCCGATCTGCGTTTCCGCGGCGATGACGGCGCCGGCATGGATCTTCGTGCGTCGGCCGACGGCGACGTCCCGCTGGATCAGGACCCTCGGGCCGATGGCCGATTCCTCGCCCAGTGTCACGCCGTCGGCAATCAGGGCGGTCGGGTCGACGCCGACCGGCGGGTGTGGAAGCGGAGGCATGAAGCACTCCAACACTTTGGAAATGCCCAATTCCGGCCGGTCGCACACCACGGCAGACAATTGGCCGTTTTCGAGGCCGCAGCGGAGGAGCACCGCGCTGGCTTGGCACTCGCTCAACTGCGCAGCGTGCTGGCGGTCAACGACCCACGTCAGATCGCCCGGCCCAGCCGACGATAACGGCGCGACCGAGCGAATCTCCACAGCGGGGTCGCCGCGGAGTTCACCGCCGACGAGTTCGGCAATTTTTCCCAATGTGAGTACGTTGTGCATGTGTACCCGCCTGTACGCTCGGCACCGCGTCGGCGCTCCGAGGCCCGCGCGGCCCCCGGGCGCACGCTAACCGATGCCGCGATCCAGCCGCCTGTTCAAAGCCGACTATCATCCCAACTTGCCGTCTATTTGGCAAGCTTGATGGTGTCGGCTCCGCCCAATCGGAGGTATTCGTTGTCGAACCGGTCGATGACGAGCTGGGTTAAATCCACCCGCGGACTCGCGTAAACCACCTTCTTGGCCAATATCTGGTTGATCAGGACCGCGGCGTCCGGAATGTCAAAATCGACAGGGTTATCGGACAGCACGATATCGATGCCCTGTGACTGGGCCACGTCCCGGCAGGCCTGGGTAACTTGTTTGTAGAGCACCTCGAAATAGCGCTTGCGCTCGCCCGCCAGGCTGCGCTCCTTGTTCCGGAGCCAATGATCGGCTCGGAGCTTGAGCGTCTCCATCTGCAGAATTCGGTCGTGGTAGTCCGGGCTGTCCTTGGCGAACGCGCCGGAATTGAGTTCCTTCTGGATCACGTCGATCTTTTCTTTCTTGACTCTCGCTTCGGCTTCGATTTCCGTCTTCTTCTCGCCGAAGATCCGTTCCAGGTCCTTTGGCATCTGGGCGGTCTCGAAGATGCGGGTCATGTCCACCACCGCAACGGTCGTTTGGCCGATGGCAGGTAGGCCCTGCTGTCCATGAGCGACGGCCAACACCGAGGCGCCGAGTATCACACCGCACACCAGCGTTGATTTCGTACGCATGATTCTGCTCCTAATTTGAGTATTTAACAGGCGAATGATACCGGAAAGTGGATCAGAAAGTAAGCCCGATGGCGAAACTGAATGCCTGAGTGTCGTCGTTGGTATCCTGGGCGATTGGGAAGGCCAAATTGAACTCCAGCGGGATCGGCCCGAAGTAGTTCTCGATCAAGATGCGCACGCCAAAACCTACCGAAGCGCGCCAGGATGTCAGCTCGAGATCCTCCTCGACCGTGCCCATATCGGTGAAAACCACGCCCCGCACGGCTTTGGCGAACATTGGAAAGGAATACTCGGCCCCGGTCAGGAATTTGAATTGCCCGCCGATGCGCTGGTCGTCGTCAAAGAACGGGCCGTCGCGCGGCGTGACGCCGCGGAAATCAAACCCGCGCAACGATCCCAGTCCGCCGGCGTAGAACCGCTCGAAGACCGGCGCATTGCCGACGATGTAACCCACATCCGCCTTGAAGCCGAAGACCGACGCACGATCCAAATCATCGACCTTCAGAGTTTTGTACCAGCGATACCTGGCTTGCAGCTTGGCGAACGTGTAGTTGCCGAAAACCTGCTCATACGACAGCGACAACAGGTCGCCTTTCGTCGGAGAGAAGCGCTGGTCGGTGCGGTTGCGCACCAGCCGTCCCTGGAACGACAGGATCAAGCTGTGGCCTTCGGCGTCGAGAATATCGCGCGCCGGAAACGGTCCCAAATCGTCGATGCCGACGTCTTCCGCACGGAACGACAACTCGCCGGACCAGCCTTTGAAAAGCCCCTCCTCGATCGGCTTGCCCAGGCTCAGAACCGTACCGACCCGCTGTTCGTCATACTCGATCCGGCCTCGCTGAAACAAGTAAAGACTCGAACCGAAGCGCAGCGGCCGATCCATGAGGTAGGGCTCGCGGAAGTCGATCCGGAAGCTGGAGATTTCGGTCCCGGGCGACAGCTCGGCGCGGAAGTACTGCCCCGCGCCCCGGAACGCTCGGCCTCGCCAGAATTCGCCCCAGCTCCGGGGCCAATCGAAAAGGTCGAAGTTACGCGACTCGAACGACACGGACCCTGCGATGCCGCTGTTGCTGCCCACCCCGCCGCCGATCATGAAGCGGGTGGTGTCTTCATTCTCAACCACGTCGACGATCACGTCGCGCACGCCGCGTTCATCCCCGACCGGCGTAATCCGCGCGGACTGAAAAATGCCGGTCCCGCGAATGTTTTTCTCGCTGTCCGCGATCTTGGTCGTGTCGAACAACTCGTCAGGAAAGAATTGCAGTTCGCGGCGAACGACCTTGTCGCGGGTTTGCTGATTGCCTCGGAGTTGAATCCGGCCCACGGTGTAAGGCTCGCCCTCCTCGATCGTGAAGGTCAGCACAACCTCACCCGCCACCTCCGTATACGCCCGGGTCGCACGGACCGTCGCGTACAGATAACCCCGCTCACCGAATTGCCGCTTGGTTGTCTCGACGTCCTTGGTGAGCAGGTCCTGCCGCATGATCTCTCCGGCGCGCAGGCGGATCGCGGTCTGAAGTTCGTCGTGCGACACGGCTGTGTTGCCCTGGAAGCGAATCTCGCTGATCGTGTAACGCGCCCCTTCCTCGATCAGGAAGACGACGTTCAAATCGCCGACCACGTCCCGCGCTTCCGTTCGATAGCCGACACGGGCGTCGAGGAATCCCTGATCGCGATAATGTTTCTGCAGCACCGCAGCATCGCGCTCGGCTGCGTCCGGGTTGAAATCGCCCGTCCGAAACAGAGGGAGGTAAGTCTGGATCGTGATATGACTGCGAAGTTCGCGCTTCGACAAAGCGAAATTACCCTCGAAGATGATCTTCCTGATCCGCACTCGCGGGCCTTCCTCAATGACGAAGATCAGGCGCTGCTCATCGCGCATGCGCTCTTGATCGAGCTGTACGCGCACGTCGGCGTAGCCGGCGTCTTTGTAGCGCTGTTCGATGTCCAGGGCGGCTTGGCGGGCGCGGAACACATTGAGCGGATCGCCGGGCGCCGGCGTCAGGTCTTTCGAGAGATTTTTGTCGGAGAATTTCGTATTGCCGACGAACTCGACCGAGGCAATGAGCGGGTACTCTTGGATATGAATCGCAATGGTAGTTGTGTCTTGTGCGGTGGATGTTTCCGCGCGGACCACCAGAAATTTCCCGGTCCGTCGCAACCGGCGCAGGTCTTCATCGAGAACTGTTTGCGAGAAGGGTTGGCCGGCGGCGCTGACCATTTTGTTGCGGCAATACGTCTCGCTGATATTGACCAGACCCTGGAATGTGATCTGCTGGATCAGCGAACGCTCTTCGCCGCCGGGCGGCGCCTGCGCAGGCGAAGACGCAGGGCTCACGATCCCCATTATCCCGACCGCCATGAGTATGGTGCAGGCTACCTTGACCATTACAATGGGCTGTTCGTCACAGAGATTGGGCGGCCCGGAGCGCAACTCCGTCCGACTTTATAGATCTCGGATCCGTCAATGAGCCCGCAGAGGAAAGTTCCCGGACAGCCATCGACCACGCCAAACAACGCCCGCATTCTATAGAGCAGACGTTCAAAGTCAAAGGCTCGATGAGATAGGATAGTGGTTCACTTTGTGCGGTTATCCCGGAAAGGGCTACTATATAGGGATGGCAAGTGGTTGGGTTGGAGGAAGCATAACTATTTGCCCTCTAGCGGCCACTAAAAAAGGAGCAGCTGATGCTGCTCCTTGCAAAGGAACTCTGCTCAAAAGTTTGTCTAAGCTGCGCGCTGTTGAGAACCATAGCTCTCAGCCCGACGCACCATCTTGAATAGCCGGTCTTGCAAAGATCGCTGAAACTGCTCCTGTTCTTCAGCAGAAATTCTTCGTTCCAAGAGCTGCTTTTGTGCCTCAGCGAACGCAATCATGAGCTTGGCAAAGGCGTAGGCACCCTCTGCCGCAGTAACGAAGCTCGTGTAGTCAGGAGCCTCCTTGTGCGTCACTATTCCCTTCTTGTGAATGAGAGTCATCGCTAGAGGATCCCCACTTGTATCCACGTCAATGGTTAGAGATAGCCCGGATGTGTGATGAAACTCGTACCCAATATTCGCAACTTCCCCGCTGCCGAACTCCAGGTCGTAACAAACCAGGTCATCGCCCACTTCACTCACAAAAGATTTTGGAGTAATCGCACCCATCACATTCGCTCCAACACAACCACACGCAAAATGTCCGTTCCATCCTCCGCTTCCGCAAACCGAACACTGATTGTCATGTCCCTATGCATAGGACCAACACAACAAAACAGATCCGGAACCATCTCGTCCGGTTGCTTTGGGTATCCCAAAAGCACTTCCCGAACGATTTCTTCTGTTAGGCCAAACCGTTCCATCTGTTCGGCGGATCTGCCCTTAAACCGAAGATTCTCATACATCGGCTCATTATACTATATGCCTGAACAGGGCAAGATGTTCCCTAATTTCTTTTCTGCAAAGCTCCTCTGTACAAAAGAGGCCTCGTGGGACTCCCAGGCCACCCAGGGCTCCCAAACCGTCGTCGGCGATGACATCTTTGCGGCGAATCTTGGTGCCGGGATCATGACAGAGCAGAGTGAACCACTAATTTGAGGTATGGGGCAAAGTCGTACGGAGCGACCCGTCAGAATCCAATGTTGTCGTCGGCCGGCGACGTTACGCCCGCGTAGGGTTCGGGCGCCATCGACAGGTTGTCGAATCGAGTCTGCTGCACGTTGAAATGGAGTTTCACGATGGCGGTTGGACCGTTGCGCTGCTTGGCAAGGACCACCTCGGCAAGACCTCTCAGCTTGTCTGGAATATCTTTCCCCAGCTGAATCAGGTGGTACTCCTCGCGGTGGAGGAGCATGACCACGTCGGCATCCTGCTCGATCGCCCCGGATTCGCGCAGGTCGCCCATCCGGGGGCGGTTCCCTTCGCGGCCTTCGGAACCTCGGTTGAGCTGGGCCATGGCTACCACGGGGATGCTCAGTTCCCGGGCCAGCGCTTTCAGGCCGCGGCTGATGGCGGCGATTTCCTCTTGGCGATTCGACGTGTTGCGATTCACATTGGGCGCGTACATTAGTTGCAGGTAGTCGACAAAGACGCAGCGAATGTCGTGCTTGAGGTGTAGGCGCCGAGTCTTAGCGCGCAATTCTTGTACGCTCATTCCGGGCGTATCGTCAATGAGCAGGGGCGCCTGTTCGAGTTCCTCACAGACGTAGGTGAGTTGGGCGATTTCCTCTTCGCTGATCATGCCCCGGCGCACCTTGTGCGAGTCCAGGCGGCCCCGAGCGCATAGGATCCGTTGTGCAATTTGCTGGCGACTCATTTCCATCGAAAAGAACGCAACCGGCATCTTCTCATCGACCGCCATTCGTTCCGCGATGTTGAGCCCGAAGGCGGTCTTCCCGATGCTCGGCCGGGCGGCAATGATGATCAACTCGCCGGGCTGAAAGCCCGAAGTCAGTTCGTCGAGTTCGATGAATCCGCTGGGCAGCCCGTTCAGGAAATGTTCTTCCCGTTTTTCAATCAAACGAAAGACATGCGCGATCGTTTCCTTGAGCGAGACGGCCTCCCCGCTGACCCGCTGTTCGGTCGTCTTGAGCAACGACTGTTCGGCCCGATCCAGCACGTCGCGGGCGTCGTCCGCACTGTCGTAGGCGTTGTTGATGATGTGCCCGGCGCAACTGATCAAGTCGCGCAGCATGCTCTTGTCGCGCACGATGCGGGCGTAGTGTTCGGCGTTGACCCACGAGCCGACGCTCTGCACCAGGTCGATCATGTAGGCTTCGCCGCCGACCTTCTCCATTCCGTTTCGGCGCAGCAGTTCGTCCTTGGCCACGACGAGATCGATCGGCTTGTTTTGGTCGTAGAGATCGCACAGGACCGTGAACAATTCCTGATGGGCCGGCTGGTAGAACCGCTGGGCGTCGTGGGCGGGGATGATCGGCAGAATGGCGCCGATGGCCTCTCGGCTGAGCATCATGGACCCCAGCAGGCTCATCTCCGCATCGAGATCGTGCGGCGGGACTCGATCTGTCGGGGGCGGATCAGCTTTCCGCAGTGGCGCCGCCATCGTGCTCATCGTTGTGGGTCTCCGAGTCTTGCCCTGGGTCTTCGTCGCCGTCGATTTGATCCGAGCCGGCTTCGCGGACGACCCACACCTTGACCTCGACCGTCATGTCTTCGGCAAAGCGCACCGGCACGACGAGGTTGTCCAAATGGCGAATCGGTTCGTGCAGATCGACCTGCTCTGTCTCGACGGTGTGGCCTTCCTGGCGCAGGGCGGCTGCCACTTCACGCGGGCCGACTGAACCGTAGAGTACGCCTTCGGCGTTGGCAGCCGCCCGAATGGTGATCTCGGTGCCGGCCAGGCGCTCGGCGGCGGCTTTGCGCTCTTCCTCGCGCAGGCGGCGTTGCTCGGCGGCCTTGGCCCGCGCTGCCGCAACAGCCTTGACGTTGCTGTCCGTCGGGACCAGGGCGAGATTCTGCGGCAGCAGGCAGTTGCGGGCGTATCCGTCCTTCACTTCGACCACGTCGCCGACGTAACCGAGATGTTTGACGTCTGTCTTGAGAATAAGTTTCATTGTCGTTGACCTCGCTCGTCTTGTTCGGGCGGTGGGGATTTCATCATAACAAACTTCAAACGCCTGTCTGCACGAAACCCTTATTCGCCGGAGAGATTTTTCGTTGGCAAATCTTCAACTGTCTGACGCCTCGATCCGCAGGACGACGCTAATGTCGCTGCGGGCCGAAAGATGTCGTGCAAATCACATTCAACTGACCAAACCAGCGATCAAAAAGTCACATCGCCGGAATTCTGCCGCGTGCTGTTCGCCACTACCGTGTTGGCCGTGCTCCGAGCTTCCGGCACACGGCTCACGTATCTGTTTAGCTTCTGGTCGTCCCGTAGGGACATCCGAAAATAGCCCAGCGATTTATCGCTGGGTTCCGGGTCCAGGACCAGGATTCAGTCCCGTAGGGACGGCTGAGGCTCTTGATTCCAAAGACCTTTGACGACTTCGCTTCAGTCGTCCCTACAGGACTCACAGGTTTAATGGTGCTCATCATCCCAGCCCCGGCGCGCCGGGACTGGGCTATTTTCATTAGGCCCCTACGGGGCTTATGTCCACGCGATGCAACAGCGCTGAACACATTCCGTCTCAAAACTCGAATTCTTTCAAGGAGCCGCAGGTTTTAACCTGCGCGAAGCCTCGCGCAGACTAAAGTCTGCGGCTCCTTGGGTGTTTTCAGACAGAGCCTAAAACGGAATCTCGCTGTCGGCCGGCGCCGGCGGTCCGGATTCCTGGAAGTCCGCTGCCGGAGCGGGTTCTGCCGGGGGCGGCGCTGCCGGGGCGGGCGCTGCCGGGGGCGGCGCTGCCGGGGCGGGCGCTGCCGATTCGGGAGCGGGGTAGGATTGCCCCTCCCGCGCCGGAGAATCCTCTGGACGCCGGCCTCCACCTCCACCGCCTCCGAGAAACTGGAACTGCTCGACCACAACTTTGAGTTTGCTCCGTTTTGTTCCGTCCTTGGCGGTCCACTGTTGAAACTGCAACCGGCCTTCCACCAGCAGCGGTCTGCCCTTGCTCATGTACTGGTTGAGCGTTTCAGCCTGTTTGCCGTAGCAGCTACATTCGACGAAGCACGTTTCCTCGCGCATCTCGCCATTTTGGCCTTTCCATTTCCGATTGATGGCCAGCCCAAACTCAGCCACCGGCGTATTGCTCGGCAGGTAGGACAGTTGGGGGTCGCGCGTCAAGTTCCCTGCCAGAATCACTTTGTTAAAGTTGGCCATTGCCGCACCTCGCTTGAGTTACACTTGCTGATCTGTGTTCCCAATTACGCTTCGGATTCGCTCTCTTCGTTCGGCTCGGCGCTGCTGCCGACCAGTTCGGGCTTCTCGGGCTCCGCGTCCTTGGCCGGTTCCGCGTCTTTGGTTGGCTCCGCGTCTGTGGCCGCCTCTGCATCCTTGGTTGGCTCTGCGGACGCATCGCCGGCCGGCTCGTCAGACTCTGACTCTTTGGCCGGCGGTTTGTCGAGGGCCATGCCGCCGAGCGTCACGTTGTGCATCACTTCCTCCGTGACGTGGTCTGCCCGGAGGATCAGCGCCCGCAGAATCGACTCGGAGAGACGAACGTCGCGTTCCAGCGGGCCGATCTTAGGCCCTTCCGCTCGGAAGTACGTCAGCACATACAGACCGCGCTTTCGGCCGTCGATTTCGTACGCGAGCCGGCGCTCTTCAAGCCGCCGGGTCACGATGACCTCTGCTTCCGCCCGGGTCATCAAGCGATCGACCTCGGCCTGCACAGACTCCAGGCTCGAACCGGCTGCGGGGTCAAATAGAAACATAGCTTCATAGGTGTTCAAGATAGCGCCTCCAACTCGATGAATCGCGGCATGTCAGCGCCGGATCCACATTCTATTCATTTGGATCAGTCTTGATCCGCTCTTGGTTTATTCTCCAGCACTGCCGCTTTCGTCCGCCAAGTCACGATTATACTCATTCATGGCTGAGCTCACGCCGCTGCGGATCCAGAACTCGACCGCGTCCGCACTTCGTGTCACCGCCGGCGTCACGATCGACATTTCCTCCGCATCGAACTCACCGAGCACGTGATCGCTCGCGTTCCACTGCGGCGAGTCGATGCCGATCCGCAGTCGCGAGAATCCATCATCGCCGAGCCGCTCGATGATGTCCGTCAGTCCATTGTGCCCGCCGGCACTTCCCAGTGCCCGAAGTCGGAGTTTGCCCAAAGGCAACGCCAGATCGTCCGTCACCACCAGCAAGTCACTCAACTCCAGCTTGTAGAACCGCCCGATGGCCTGCACGGCTTGCCCGCTGCGGTTCATGAACGTCGTGGGCTTGGCCAGCAGGATCCGCTCTTCTCCAACGGCGCCTTGGCCGATCCAGGCCGAAAACTTCTCCCGGGTGGTGTCGATGTTGTGTCGCCGGGCGAGTTCATCGACCACCATGTATCCCAGGTTGTGTCGCGTCTTCGCATACCGACTGCCCGGATTGCCCAACCCGATGATGAGTTTCACAAGCAGCGGTCCTTCAATTACTTCGATGCAGCCTCCGCATCCTCCTCGGCGGCCTTGCCCTTGGTGATCACCTCGGGGGCTGCGGGTGCCTCTTCTTCCGTTTCGGCCGGCTCGGCTTCCTCGGCGAGCGTTCGGAACGTGGCCACCACGTCGGTCGCATCCTGCGTCGCCTTCACGCCGTCCGGCAAATCCAAATCGCCGACCGTCAGCGACTCATCTTCCTGGAGATTGGTCACGGACACTCGGATGACGTTGGGGATTTCCGCCGCCAGGCATTCGATCTCGACTTCGTTGAGCACTTGATCCAGAACGCGACCTTCGGAAGCAGCCTTGGGCGTGCCCTTTAGTTCGATGGCGACCTTCAAGGTTACTTTTTCATCCATCTTGACGGACGCGAGATCGATGTGCTCGTACTCGTTGCCGAGATGGTTGTACTGCAGCTCCTTGATGAGGTACGACTGCGTTTGCCCTTCCAGGTTCAGCGAGAGCACGCGGCGCCCGCGCAGCAGTTCGACCTCCAGGTCATGATAATCCACGCTGAACGGCACCGTGCCGGCGTCCTTGTGGCTGTAGATGATGCCCGGCACCCGGCCGGCTTTCCGAAGTTGGCGGGCATACGTTGTTCCCGTGTGTTCTCTGCGTTTTATTTCGAGTGTCTTGGTTTCCATCGAAGGCAAACTCCCCGGATAGCCGTATTCCTAACCTTTGTCGTTTTCAAAGAGTGCGCTGACCGATTCGTTGCGGTGGATGCGGCGAATGGCTTCGCCCATCAATTCCGCCACGGACAGCACCGTGAGATTATTCAGTTTTTCCCGGGCTTCGGGTGACAGCGGCACAGTGTCGGTAACACAGATCGCGTCGATGCCGCTCTCGCAGATGCGGTCCACCGCGGGCCCCGCGAAAATCGGGTGCGTCGCTGACACGGTGATCGACCGCGCCCCGCGTTCGCGCAGGAACTTGGCGGCGCTGCAGACCGTGCCGGCGGTCGTAATCATGTCGTCAAACATCAAGACATCGCAGCCGTCCACACTGCCGATCAAATTGACGATCTCGATCGAATCGCCGGTGCTGCGGCGCTTGTCGATGACCGCCAACTCCCCGCCCAGTCGTGAGGCGTAGGCATTGGTGGTCTTCATGTTGCCCACGTCCGGCGAGACGATGACGATTTTGTCGAGGTTCTTTTCCTCGAAGTGCTTCGCGATGACCGGCTCCGCCATGAGGTGATCCAGCGGAATGTCGAAGAAGCCCTGGATTTGGTCGGCGTGCAGGTCCATGGTCAGCACGCGGTCTGCGCCGGCCTTGGCGATCATGTTGGCCACGAGCTTGGCCGTAATCGGCGTTCGGCCCTCGGTCTTGCGATCCTGCCGGGCATAGCCGAAGTACGGTATGACCGCCGTGATCCGCCGGGCCGACGCCCGCCGCACACAGTCGATGAAAATCAGCAATTCCATCAGATTGTCGTTCACGGGCGGGCTGGTCGATTGCACCACGAAGCAATCCCGGCCACGGACATCGTCTTCCAGCTTGATCAGAGTTTCGCCGTCCGGATAGCTTCCGATCGTCGCACGGCCCACCGGGATATCCAGGTAGCGCACGATCTTCTCGGTCAGGGCCAAGCCGCCGGATCCTGCAAAGACCTTTAAGCCGTTCATGTGCCTCTCCGCGCACCAAGTAAAAGGATTCAATATCCCGAGCCGCAGCCTTCAGGCTGCGGACCCACACCATCCCGAGCCGCAGCCTTCAGGCTGCGGACCCTCACCATCCCGAACTCGGCCTTCAGGCCATGAACTTCCGACACTTTTCCGAAGGCTTGGTCCGGACCCTGAAGGGCCCGGCTCAAATTGCCTCAAGATGTCGCAACACCATTCAGTTCGGTTGCATCTTGCTCATCCGCCGCCGCATCACTTTTTCGACGACGGCCAGGTCCGCCGGCGAATTGATGCCCAAAGCATCTTCCGGCGCTACGTCGGGCAGAATCACGCTTCGCCGACCCTCGCCGAGCAGAACGTGTACGGCCTCGGTGATATAGTATTCGCCCTTGGCATTGTCAGGCCGCACGTGCTCGAGCGCCCCGAACAAAGCCCGGCAGTCAAAGCAATAGTAGCTGATGTTCACTTCGCCGATGGCCTTTTGCTCATCGGAGCAGTCATTTTCTTCCACGATCCGCAGCAGCCCGCCTTGATCGTTCCGGACGATTCTGCCGTATCCCGTCGGATCGTCCAGCCGCGTGGTGGCCAGCGAAACAGCCGCCTCGGCGGCGCGGTGCTCATCGAGCAATCGACGCAGCGTTTCTGCACGGACCAACGGCATGTCGCCGGCGATGACCAGCACGTCGCCGTCGTGTCCGCTCAGTGCCTCGCCGCACATCATCACAGCGTGGCCGGTGCCCAGTTGTTCCGCCTGCTCGATCCAGTTGATCCCGCTGTCGCCGGCGAACGCGTCGATGACACTCTGCTTCTGATGGCCGACGACCACGTTCAATGTCTCGATGCCGGCCTCGCGGCAGGCGTCCAGCACGTAAGCGAGCATCGGCTTGCCGCACAATTTGTGCAGCACTTTCGGCAGATCACTCTGCATCCGCGTGCTCTTGCCGGCTCCGAGAATAATTGCAGCAGTCGCACGCATGGAACAACGGTTTCCAAACTCCGCAACAGAACACTAGCCCGCCTGGACTCGAACCAGGAACGCCAGGACCAAAACCTGGTGTGTTGCCATTACACCACGGGCTAATCCGATACTCGAAGCGAGAGACTATAACACAATCAGCGGCCAATCGCCGCCCTTCTCGTCGAACGCCCGGGATTTCAAATCTCTGGTCTTCGGTGCCAGGATGGCCGGTTTCAACTCGAAATGTCGCGACAAAGTTTGTCTGATACCGAGGCCTGAGCTGCCTGCCGCGAGGAAGAAGCCCATTACCACGTTTGAAGTGGCACGCCCCAGGGGCACCAGAATATCCAAACTGCCCGACGACCCGCAAGCGGGTTTATTCGACTCGCAAGCGGGTTCACAATGCCGGATCAGCGTAACTCCTTATGTTTCAAATGTCAAGGTTTGGGCTCGACTCGCCGCGAGCGTGTCGCGAGCACCTGCGGGTCTCTGGTCGGAGCGTCGCCGACCGGGCGGCGATCTGGGTACGGTGAGATTCGTCGGCCGAACCGGCTGATTCGGTCTTGACGCAGCCTGCCCGCAGTAGTACCACTCGCGATGTGGGGTAAGCGGCTGGTTGGCGGGCGGCGCATGCCCGGAACCGTGGGTGATCGAGTGAGTTCTTCAAATCTAGCAAAAGGAGAAATGCCATGAGAACTCCCGCAAGAGCATTGTTGTGTCTCGTTGTCAGCGCATTGGTTCTTACGCCGCTCGTGCGTGCCGACTTGCCGGATTTGATCCCCCGGGAGGTGCTGTTCGGCAATCCCGAGAAGATCTCGCCGCAACTGTCCCCCGATGGAAAGTTCCTCGCCTACATCGCGCCGGACCAAGGCGTCTTGAATGTTTGGGTCCGAACGGTGGGCAAGACGGATGATCACGTCGTGACCAACGATCGAGACCGTGGCATTCGTTACTACGGCTGGGCCTACAACAACACCGACCTGGTTTTCATCCAGGACAAGGGCGGCGATGAAAACTGGCATCTGTATGCAGTCGAGATGGCCACGAAGAAGACACGTGATTTGACGAAGTTTCCGGGCGTTAAGGCCCAGAACGTAATGATGGATCCGAACTTCCCCAATGAGATCCTCATCGGCCTGAACGTCGATGACAAGAAACTGCACGATGTCTACCGCATCAATCTGACGACCAACACGTGCAAGAAGGAAGAATCGAATCCGGGCGACATTGTTGGCTGGTTCACCGATACGAATTTCAAGCTGCGTGGGGCGCTGGCCCGCACGATGGACGGCGGATTCCAATTGAAGGTCCGCGACGAAATGGCCTCGCAGTGGCGGCCTGTGGTGACTTGGCGCTCGGAAGACGCGTTGTCGTCCGGGCCGATCGGCTTCACGCCCGACAACATGTCCATCTATGCCAGGAGCAGCATTGGTTCAAACACCGCTCGCCTCGTCGAGATTTCGCTTTCCGACGGCACCGAGAAAGTTCTGGCATCCAACTCCAAAGTGGACGCCGGCTCCGTGATGATTCATCCCACGAAGCATCATATTCAGGCGGTGGCCTTCACCAAAGACCGCACGGAGTGGGAGGTGCTGGATAAATCCATCAAGAAGGATTTCAAGGCCATCAAGAAACTCCACAAGGGCGATTTCTCGATCGTGAACCGTGACTTGGCCGACAAAACCTGGCTGGTGGCCTTCGAGACCGACGACGGCCCCATCTACTACTACAGTTACAGCCGCAAAACGGGCAAGGGTGACTTCATGTTCACCCATCGGCCGGAACTGAAGAAGTACAAGCTCGCTAAGATGAAGCCGGTGACCATTCGATCGCGCGACGGCCTGGATCTGCACAGCTACCTGACCCTGCCGGTGGGCGTGAAACCGAAGAACCTGCCGGCGGTGCTGTATGTGCATGGAGGCCCGTGGCACCGGGACAGTTGGGGCTTCGACACCCATGCCCAATGGTTGGCCAACCGCGGCTATGCTGTCTTGCAGGTCAACTTCCGCGGTTCCACTGGATTCGGGAAGAAGTTCATCAACGCCGCCGATCGTGAATGGGGCGGCAAGATGCACGATGACTTGATCGACGGCGTCAACTGGCTCATCAAAGAGGGCTACGCCGACAAGAACAAAATTGCGATCTACGGCGGATCGTATGGCGGCTACGCGACGCTGGTCGGCTTGACCTTCACGCCGGACGTGTTCGCCTGCGGCGTGGACATTGTCGGGCCGAGCAATTTAGTGACCTTCATGAACACGATTCCCCCGTACTGGGAGCCGTTGCGGCCGATGTTCGAGAAGCGGATCGGCGGGACCAACGAGGTCGCGTTCCTGAAATCACGTTCGCCGCTGTTCAAAGTGGACCGCATCACGAAACCGCTGCTCATCGGCCAAGGCGCCAATGACCCGCGTGTCAAGAAGGCGGAGAGCGACCAAATCGTCGCCGCCATGAGAAAGGCCGGCATCCCGGTGGAGTACAAGCTCTACGACGACGAGGGCCACGGCTTCGCCAAGCCCGAGAACAGGCTGGACTTCAACGCCGCCGCGGAGCGGTTTCTGGCCAAGCATCTCGGCGGTCGCTTTGAGCCGTAGCGCCATTTGAGCATTGATGTGATCGAAAGAAACAGGCCCCCGCGCTCTGGCGCGGGGGCCTGTTGTGTTTCAGAAAACAAAGAGGGCTAGTTCTTCTCTTCCGCGATGGCCGAGTCGCCCAGATCGAGTTCGTCGAAGTCGATATCCAGGCTGCTGCCCTCGCCGGAGGCCTCCAGCGCCGCCAGCACTTCGCTGTCAAAACCGGAAGCGCCGGCCTTGCTGTCCTCTGCTTCTTTGGGCTCCTCGATCTCGGCCGTGAGTTCGTCCGCCGGCTCACGTGAGGATTTGCGCCGCAGCTTCGTCTTCACCGGCCGGATGTCGGCCGGTTCGCCGTCAACCTGCAGCGTGAAGACCACCGGCCCGATCACCAAATGGTCGCCCGGCACGAGGTCGCGCTCCTTGATCCGCTCATTGTTGACATACGTGCCGTTGGAACTGCCGAGGTCCTTGACGTGAACACCGTGACGCGTGATCTGGATCTCCGCATGTTGCCGCGACACTTCCTTGAGCGGGATGCGGATGTCGCAGTCATCCTTGCGACCGACGATCGTCGTCTGATTGCGCAGCGCGAACTCCTTGCGCTCGCCGTTTTCCTTGAACATGACAAACTGAGCGTCCATCAACCGCACTCCGCAACAAATACCGCAAATCGGGTGGATATGGAGGATCCACGTCGGGTCAGCACCGACCTACTGTGAAAAGGCCGTGCAACTCAAATTCCATCTTACCGGCGGCCCACTACCGGAGCAAGCGGATTAGGGTCGGCTAACCTCCCGCTCCGGGCCGTTTCTGCCCGCCGAAGCCTTAAAACGTCGGTTTCTTCGGACCACGTCATATGTGCATGAAACTCTTGCATTTCGCCTCGGCTCGGCGAACAATCTGCGACACATGTGCGGAATAGCGGGCATCATTGATTTTGCGGGCCGGACCCTCTCACGCGTCCGGCTGGACCACGCTTGCGACCGCCTCCATCACCGGGGGCCGGACGATCGTGATACGTGGGTCTGCGAGTCGCAAGCCCTGTCCGTCGGCTTGGCCTCCACTCGGCTGGCGGTGATCGACCCCCGGCCCGAGGGGCGCCAGCCCATGATCGCCGACGGCGGCCGGCTGATCGTCGTGTTCAACGGCGAGATTTACAACCACCGCGCCCTGCGCGGCGAACTCACCGCCGCAGGCTGCACCTTCAAAAGCGATACCGACACGGAGGTTCTGCTTCACGGTTATCGCGCCTGGGGCATGGGCCTCCTCGATCGCCTCAACGGCATGTGGGCGTTTTGCATTTACGATACGCAGGAGCGCTGCGGCTTTCTCGCCCGCGACCGCTTCGGCATCAAGCCGCTCGTGTATGCCGAGTTCGACGACGAACTCGTTTTCGCCAGCGAAATGTCGGCGCTGGAATCCATCGCCAACGCCCCGCGCGAACTCTGGCCGGCCAGCGTTCACCATTACCTGCGCTTCGGCTACATTCCGCACCCGGACACGATCTACAAACACTTCCACCGCCTGTCGCCGGGCCACTTCCTGCGCTTCAGTGCCGACGGCCCGCAGACGCCGCAGCGCTATTACACGCTGCGGGCTTGCCCGCAACTGGGCGCGCTGAGCTACGAGGAAGCGAGCCGCGAGCTGCGCGCCCGCATCGGCCAATCCGTCAAGGATCGCATGGTGGCCGACGTGCCGCTGGGCGCGTTCCTGTCCGGCGGATTGGATTCCTCGATCATCGTCAGCCACCTCGCCGCCGAGTCTTCGTCGCCGCCGCAGACTTTTTCGATCGGCTTCGAGGGTCAACCGCGCTACGACGAGACCCACTACGCCGAAATCGTGGCGGCCAGATTCGGCACCGAGCACCACGCGATCACGCTGAGCTTCGACGACGTGATCGAGCACTTGCCGAAGATGTTCGACCACCTCGGCGAGCCGTTCGCCGATGCGTCGCTCATTCCCACGTCGCTGGTCAGCGCCCACGCCCGCCGCAGCGTCACGGTGGCCCTGTCCGGCGACGGGGCCGACGAATTGTTCGGCGGCTACTATCGCTACCTGGGCCACCACTACCTCAGGCGCTACCGCTATCTGCCGCAGTGGATGCGTGAGGTCTTTTTTGAGCCGCTGCTGGCGGTGCTGCGCTCGACGAAATCGAGCGGCTTCGGCAACCGCATCCGCCAGGCCAAGAAGCTGCTGCGTACGCAGGTGGACGACCCATTGGAGCGGCACTTCGTGTGGTCGCGCATCCTCTCGCCCGAAGCCGAGCGCCAGCTCGACCCCGGCGGCGACATGCCCTACTTCCCGGCTTTCGCGCCGTTCTTCGAGCAAATGATCGGGGCGGAGCTGTTCAACCGCTGGGCCGACGACCCGCTGAATCAAATCATGCTGATGGACCTGCACTACCAGTTGCCCGCCGACATGCTGCACAAGGTCGACTTGGCGAGCATGTATCACAGCCTGGAGGTCCGCGTGCCCATGCTGGACCCCGCCGTGGTCGAGTTGGCGGCGGCCTTGCCGTCGGAGTTCAAGCTGCGGCGTAAATCGAGGAAGCGTTTGCTGGTGCACGCCTACCGCGACGTCTTGCCTGCCGAAATCCTCACCCGGCCGAAGATGGGTTTTGAATTACCGATCGGCGAGTTCCTGCGAGGCCCCCTGCGCGACATGTTCCTCTCCACCGTCACCCGCGAAGTCGTCGAGCGCATCCCGCCGCTGGACTACGACGGCATCATGCAAATCTACAAAGACCACACCGACAACCGAGCCGAAAACGCCGACATCCTCTACGCCCTCCTCGTCCTCTGCTGGTGGAAAGCAAAACGCTAACCGCTAACCGCCATGGCTATGCCGCTACCGACAACATGCACTCCAACTCACTCATGTCGTCAACGAGCACGCTCGCCACGTCCTGGCTGGTTGATTGACAGGGGAGCCGTTACACTCATGGAGATTGAAGGTATCAGGAAACGAACAAAATGTGTTGAAAGGGAGGATTCGGTATGGAAATGGTAACAATCACGGCGCTCATTGCACTCGCAGCGGTTGTCGTGGGGCCGGTGATCCAATTGCAAATAGCTAAGCGGCAGATCAGGGCACAGCTCGTGTCGGCGAATCGGCAGAAGTGGGTGGACGCTCTGCGTGAGGAGCTCGGAAAGTTTTGCTCGCTCATGTTATTCGTGTCGCAAAACGTGGGCAACCGCGAGCAGAGTGTGTCAGCATCCGCAGAGATATTCCAGATAGAGACGAGATTGAAGTTGAGACTCAATCCTGACGAGCCAGATCATTCGACACTCTTGAGGACTCTGAATGAGGCACTAGTTCACACTGGTAAGGCATT